>JAGHDS010000238.1 GCA_021159845.1 Anaerolineae bacterium | reverse complement strand
GCAGGCGAGGGGGAAGCGGCATGCCTGGGAGTTGATTTTGGCGCTGATTGCGCTGGGGATCTTGCATGGTGAGCGGACGCCTTATGGGATTGGGCAGTGGATTGCCACCCAGGAGGAGGCATTACTGAGGTGGCTGGAGCCATCCCGTCCATATTTGCCCAGCGGATCGACGATTCGGCGGGCATTGCAGCACATAAGTATAGAGCGAGCAGAGGAACAGCTACGACGCTTTACCGAAGGGCAGGTGAGGAATCGATGTGAGGGTGAGTACAAGGGATTAGCATTGGATGGGAAGAGTATTCGGGGCACGTACAAGCACGGGAAGTCTGTCCATCTGCTCAGCGCCGTGTATCATCAGCCGGCGGCGGTCGTGGCACAGATAGAGGTAGGGAGCAAAGAGAATGAGATCTCTGCGGCGCCAGCATTGCTGGCGCAGATAGATTTACGAGGATGTGTGGTGACCACCGATGCCTTACTCACCCAACGGAAACTCTGTCGCCAGATCGTGGCGCAAGGGGGACACTACCTCATGCAGGTGAAGGATAATCAACCGCAGTTGAAAGAGAATATCGCCTACCTCTTCGAGGAACCCCCTTGGACTCGAGAGGAAAAGACCCAAGAATATCAGTGCTACACTACCGTGGACAAAGGGCATGGACGTTTGGAACGACGAGTCTTGGAGACCAGCACCACCTTGAATGACTACCTGGACTGGCCTCATCTCCAACAGGTCATGCGCCGCACCACGTACCGTACGGACTTGAAAACGGATGAAACCACAGTGACGGTCACCTATGGCATCACCAGCCTGTCCCCAGAACAAGCCGATGCCGCTCAATTGGAGTCGCTTTGGCGGGGCCATTGGACCATCGAGAACCGAGTACACTATGTGCGCGATGTCTCCATGGGAGAGGATGCCGGACAGGCTCACAGCGATCATATCCCACAAGCCCTGGCCCTCTTCCGTTGCATGGTCTTAACCTTGCTCCGACTGGCTGGCTGGCGATATATCCCGGATGCATTCCGCCATTATCGGGCTTCCCTCAAGGAATCCCTTCAACTCCTGGGCTTACTGCCTGCCCCTCCCTGACTTTGAAAAAGCCCTGATTTTCGAAGCAGTTACATATCCCCCTAAGCTGGAAGATGTGGTATACTTCTCCTTGCGCCCAAGCGACATGGATTTACTCGCGCATCCCCCATCCATGACGTAAATCAGTGCACGAAGGCCGCTTTGGGTTTATCATTTGGTGGGAGCTTTGACTCTTTTGGTTCGAGGAGGCAAGTCATGACACGTGAGCAGGTAACCATAGACGGCAACGAGGCCGCTGCCTACGTTGCCCACAAGACTAACGAGGTTATCGCGATCTACCCAATTACTCCTTCCTCTCCTATGGGAGAACACGCAGATGCATGGAGTGCTCAAGGGGTGAAGAACATCTGGGGTACGATCCCCCTCGTCATAGAAATGCAATCGGAGGGAGGGGCTTCGGGTGCCGTTCACGGTGCTCTGCAGGCAGGATCGCTCACCACGACTTTCACGGCCAGCCAAGGGCTGCTCTTGATGATCCCCAACATGTACAAGATCGCAGGTGAGCTGACCAGCACCGTCTTTCACATCGCGGCTCGCTCTGTGGCAACACACGCGCTCTCCATCTTTTGCGACTACAGCGACGTAATGGCTACACGGAGCACCGGCTGGGGTATGCTCTTCTCCAACTCAGTGCAAGAGGTGATGGATTTTGCCCTTATCGCCCAGGCCAGCACATTGGAGGCACGGGTTCCCTTCTTGCATGTCTTCGACGGTTTCCGCACATCCCATGAGGTCGCAAAGGTGGAGAAGCTGACCGAGGATGATATGCGGGCCATGATCGATGATGATCTGGTGCGAGCTCATCGCCAGCGAGCCCTCTCGCCTGACAATCCCTTCATCCGAGGCACTGCCCAGAACCCGGACGTGTTCTTCCAATCCCGAGAGGCAATCAACCCGTATTACCTGGCCGTGCCAGACATCGTGCAAAAGGCGATGGATAAATTCGCCGGCATAGTGGGGCGCCAGTACCACCTCTTCGATTACGCAGGTGCGCCGGACGCTGAGCGCGTGCTTGTCATCATGGGATCGGGTGCTGAAGCCGCCGAGGAGACGGTAAAGTACCTCGCCGAGCAAGGCGAGAAGGTTGGCGTGATCAAGGTGCGGCTTTATCGCCCCTTCTCTATCGAACATTTCCTGAAAGCTTTACCTCCCACGGTCAAGGTGATCGCCACGCTGGATCGGACGAAGGACCCCGGCGCTACGGGCGAGCCGCTCTATCTGGACGTGGTCGCGGCGATCAACGAAGGAATCAGCACTGGCACGGCCCCCTTCTCCCAGGCGCCCAAGATCGTCGGTGGCCGATACGGTCTCTCGTCGAAGGAATTCACGCCGGCGATGGTGAAAGGCGTTTTGGATGAGATGCGCAAGGAAGAACCCAAAAATCACTTCACCATCGGCATTTTCGATGACGTCTCCCATACCAGCTTGGACTACGACCCGAACTTCAACATTGAGCCGGACGACGTCGTGCGAGCGATGTTTTGGGGTCTGGGCTCCGACGGCACGGTGAGTGCGAACAAGAATTCGATCAAGATCATTGGCGAGGAGACCCCCAACTACGCGCAGGGATACTTCGTCTACGACTCCAGGAAAGCTGGCTCCTTGACGGTCTCCCATCTGCGGTTCGGCCCCCGGCCAATCCATAGCCCTTACCAAATCCAGCGGGCCAACTTCGTCGCCGTCCATCAGTTTGTCTTCCTAGAACGCTACAAAGTCCTCGATCGCGCGGAGGAAGGGGCCACGTTCTTGCTCAATGCCCCATACCCGGCAGATGAGGTCTGGGATCATCTGCCGCGCGAGGTGCAAGAGGAGATCATTCGGAAGAAGCTGAAATTCTACGTGATCGACGCTTACGATGTCGCCAAACAGACGGGCATGGGCGTGCGCATCAATACCATCATGCAAACCTGCTTCTTCGCCATCAGTGGCATCCTGCCCCAAGACGAGGCAATTGCCAAGATCAAAGAGGCCATTCGGAAGACCTACGGCCGCCGGGGTGAGGAGATTGTGCGACGAAACTACGCGGCCGTGGACGCGGCGCTGGCTCACCTGCACGAGGTGAAAGTACCCGAGAAGACTACCAGCACGATCCACATGCCGCCGACCGTACCACCGGAGGCCCCGGAATTCGTGCAGAAAGTGACGGCCAAGATGATCGCTGGCGAGGGCGATCTCCTGCCGGTCAGCGCGATGCCAGACGACGGTACCTGGCCCAGCGGCACAACCCAATGGGAGAAACGCAACATTGCCCTGGAGGTCCCCGTCTGGGAGCCCGACCTCTGTATCCAATGCGGTAAGTGTGTGCTCGCCTGTCCACATGCTGTTATCCGGGCTAAAGTCTATGATCCCAGCGAGTTGGTCAATGCCCCACCGACGTTCAAGTCCGCCGACGCCCGCTGGCGCGAGCTCAAGGGCATGAAGTACACGCTGCAGGTGTCCGTAGAGGACTGCACCGGCTGCAAGCTCTGCGTGGAGACATGCCCGGTTACAGATAAGAAGAATCCCGATCGCAAGGCGATCAACATGGCGCCGCAGATCCCGCTGCGTGAACAGGAGCGGGAGAACTGGAAATTCTTCCTTGGCCTGCCGGACATGCCACGAAGTGGTCAGATCAAGTTCAATAATGTCAAGAATGTCCAGCTCTTGCGGCCACTCTTCGAGTTCTCCGGGGCTTGCGCGGGCTGTGGTGAGACCCCATATGTCAAGCTGGTTAGCCAGCTCTTCGGCGACCGGGCGATCATCGCCAACGCGACCGGTTGCTCTAGCATCTACGGCGGGAACCTGCCCACTACGCCGTGGACGTTCAACAAGGAAGGGCGCGGGCCTGCGTGGAGCAACTCCCTCTTCGAGGACAACGCCGAGTTCGGGTTGGGAATGCGCTTGACCCTGGATAAGCAGATGGAACAAGCCCGGGAGTTGGTCGACCGGCTGCGGAATGTGATTGGCAATGAGCTCGCTGATGCGATCCTGAATGCCGATCAGTCAGACGAGGCGGGCATCGAGGCGCAGCGCGAGCGTGTAGAGGAGATGAAGGCAAAGTTAGCCAACGTGGATAGCCTCGACGCCAAGAACCTGTTAGCCCTGGCCAATTACCTGGTCAAGAAGAGCGTGTGGATCATCGGCGGCGATGGCTGGGCATACGATATTGGCTACGGCGGCCTGGACCACGTGTTGGCCAGCGGGCGGAACGTCAACGTGTTGGTGCTGGATACCGAGGTGTACTCGAACACCGGTGGTCAGGCGTCTAAGGCTACTCCTCTAGGCGCTGTCGCTAAGTTCGCTGCTGGTGGCAAGCCACGACCTAAGAAGGACCTGGGCATGATGGCGATGGCCTATGGCAATGTCTACGTCGCCCAGGTGGCTATGGGCGCCAATGATGCCCATACGGTGCGCGCCTTCCTGGAGGCTGAATCGTACGATGGCCCCTCGCTGATCATCGCGTACAGCCACTGTATCGCGCATGGCATCGATATGGAGAAGGGCTTCCAGCAACAAAAGCTAGCGGTCGATTCGGGCTACTGGATCCTCTATCGGTACGATCCTCGACGCAAGGTAGAGGGGAAGAATCCATTGCAGCTCGATTCCCGAGCGCCAAAGATCCCGCTCAAGGAGTATGCTTACAACGAAGTCCGATATCGGACGTTGCTCCGAACTAATGAGGAGGCCGCTGAGCGGCTGCTGGCGGAAGCCCAGAAGTTTGTCGAGGAGCACTGGCACAAGTACGAACAGCTTGCCAAAATGGAATAGGAGATTCTAAGTCAAGGGCGTGTCAACGGGGGGAGCTTCCCATTGACACGCCCTCTTTTTATAGGAGCGGGTCCCATGTCCGAGAAAGTAAGGGTTGGGTTCATCGGGTGTGGTGGCATTGCCGGCTCACATCTCACTGGGCTGGCCCACATGGAAGACGTTCAGCTCACCGCCTTCTGCGACATCTCCGCGGAGACGGCTGAACGTCGAGCTGCTGAATATGGTGGTCAGGCCTTCACGGATCTACAGACCATGCTCGACACGGTGGAGTTGGACGCGATCTACCTGTGCCTTCCGCCATTCGCCCACGGAGAGGCCGAATTCGCCGCCATTGAGCGAGGAATTCCTTTCTTCGTGGAGAAGCCCGTGGGCCTGGATCCCGATCTCATGAAAGAGATTGCGAGCCGAGCCCAGGCGGCCAACCTGCTGACTTGCGCGGGGTATATGAACCGATACCGCAATGGCATCGGGAGGGCGCGTGAGATATTACAGAGTGACCCGTTGATCATGGCACATGGTGGATGGGTCGGGGGACCACCCAACGGCTCAGTTCCCATCCATCATTGGTGGGTAGTCAAGGGCAAGAGCGGGGGACAATTCCACGAGCAGACCACGCATACGGTAGACCTGGTGCGCTACCTGGGCGGGGAAGTCGTCGAAGTATATGCTTACGGCGCTCGTGGGTTCAACCGGAAGGCAATGGCAGCCCTTCCCCAGTACGACATGGAGGATGCGACTGTGGTTAACTTAAAGCTCGAGAGTGGCGCGGTGGCCACCCTATATTCGAGCTGTGCCGCGGCCGCGGGTGGGGGAGGGGTAATCCTCAATCTCTTCGCTCAAGAGCACACGATCCTCTTCACGGGATGGGAGCACACCGGTCGGTTCCTTACCGCGGGAAGCCCGGAAATCATCGAGATCCGAGGGGAACGGGATATCTTTGCCATCGAGGACCGGGCGTTCATCAACGCCGTCAAAACCGGTGACCGTAATCTGGTCCGCAGCAGCTATGCCGACGGTGTACGCACCGCGCTCGTGACCCTGGCCGCCAATCGCAGCCTGGAGACTGGCCAGCCAGTTGCTGTGAAATGGTGAGTTGCAAAGCCCAGGGAGGGTGCTGTATCGACCAGCCCACTGCGGAGCATATGACAAGCGAGGGCGCAAATGGGGGTTGCGCCCTCGCTTCTTCATGCCTGTAGCAACCCCGGATGGTCTAGGAGGCCGTCCGGACCCGACTGGATGCGCGGGAGTTTTCAGCCATTCGGGATGGTCAATTTTTGGCCAACGTAAATCCAATGCAGGTTGTGCAACCCATTAGCTTTAGCGATGGCGTATGGGGTCGTGTTGAAGCGCACAGCGATAGCATACAGTGTATCCCCCGGACGCACCACATACGTTTGTCCCGCCACCTGCTGCGACTCTTGATTGCCCTCTGTGTCGGATACCGGCGGCCACGGCGTTGGCGGCGTTGGATAGGACACGAGGAGGACTTGAGGAATGATGAGCCTCTGCCCAACGTAGATCAGGTTGGGGTTGCTTAACCCGTTCGCCTGGACGATGGCCTGAACCGTCGTCCCATATCGGGCGGCGATGAGGCTCAGGTATTCGCCCGGCTGGACGATATGGATGATCTCAGAGGTCGTCGGCGTCGGTTGTGAGCCTTGTGACCAACACTGTCTCAGCGTAATAGCATCTAAATCGACATCTAACTCACGCCCTACCGTTGGCCACTTCTTCCACGCCCGGATGAAGATGGTCACCCGCGAGCTAGGAGCCACGAAGGTCGTCTTATAACTCAGGGGATCACCCGGGGCTGTACGTGTATAAATGGTATCCCACGGCAGCTCCACCCAATTCGTCACCTGCGTCCAATCGAGTCCACCGCCGGGTAGATACCCCCACTGGACACGATACCGATATGTGTCCTCGTCCGGGTGCGGGGCCTCCTCCCGCATCATCCCCTTGAGAGATAGCTCATACTGAACGCCTGGCTGCAGCCCGTCTACTACCTGATAGATCCCCGCATAGCGATCGGCATCGCTGGCCGCCATATTACGGGTGCTGATCTCAATCAACTGGGCATGTTCCCCTTCGGCCACGACTTTATCCCATTGATCGTCGTAGAAGCTGTAAGTGGCCTGCCCGTCGTTGTGGAACCAGCCCCAATAGTATCCCACACCCCAGCTATAAAAGCCCTGTTCGAAATCCCCATTGTGCAGCAGGTTAGGGCCAGTGCACACGAGCTCGGATGAGGTCGGCGGCTGCGTGGGGGTGGACGGCACAGGGGTCGGAGTTGGAATGGGAGTTGCGGGCGCGGTAGGTGCGGCTGGCCCGGTCAGGCTGACGGCATCCACATCCACGTCCACTTCGCGATACCAATCCCCCCATTTCTTCCATACGCGGATGAACACCGTCAATTTGGCCCCCTGGGCGACTACATCCGTATCGTACTCGCTGAAGGCCCCTGGCGCCGTGCGGGGATAGTATGTGTCCCACGGTAACTCAATCCAGTTGTGGACGGCCCTCCAATCGGTGTTTCCCGTGTGATCAAACGCGACCTGCACCCGGTAGCGCCAGGGATCGCTATCATGATCATCCGCCCGAATCATGCCACGTATAGAGAAGTGATAAGCCTGTCCTGGCACGACATCTACCGTCTGATAAATTCCCGCGTAGCGATCCGGGTCGCCACCGATTTTCTTCGTGTCAATCGCGATCAACTGAGCGTGCTGACCCTCATACACCACGGGATCCCACTGGTCATCGTAAAATCCATAAGCCGCGGTGCCCCCATTTTGGAAGCAGCCCCAAGACGTGCCGACCATGCCACAGCCGGGCTGGAAAGTGAACCCCTCCTCAAAGCCGCCGTTTCTCAGCAGCTCCGCAGGGGCAGCTGCCAGAGGAGCGGATCTGGCCAGCATTCCCCCCAGCACCAGCACGAATACCAGGGCGAGGACGGCCGCCTGTACGTGCTTGCGTTTCATCATGCGATCTCCTCCTGAGCAGACGGTAAATGCGAGACGGTGGGAGGTCCATCGTGAGGGGATGACCGTCACCACCAGCAAACGGGTGATCCTATGACCCCCACGCGCATCTGGCCGGGAGACGCGGGCGCATCTTCCCAGCCGAGACAACCAGTGGTGCGGTGCACATCTACTATAACATACATCTTTTTTATCTGCAATACTACACTCATGCGAATGGGTGACGATGTCCTCAGGAAAACACTCCTCTACCATGCGGATGAGCAAACCAGAGCGCGCCTTTTCACCTCACAGTGCGTCCTGACATTTAGCCGGAACCTCTGTTACCATACGGATTTCGTGCAAATCCTCATTGACGAGAGACGATTTTACTATTATACTGTAAATGACACCCATTCATGCAAGCGACTATGTTTACTTTTTGGGGTCCCATCGACATCGGTTGTCCGCGATATCCTCTAGGACCACCCACGCGCCGTCGGCATCGGCGACCAGAGGTGGTCGCAGTGAAATGAGCCCTCTTGCTCATTCAGTCACCGGTCGTGTCACGCACCGCACCCTTTGTCCTGGGTCAATCAAAGGAGGAGAAATATGCGATCTAGAAAGCCGTTGTTTACAGCAATATTCATCGGCGCTCTAGTCATCGTCCTGACGGTGGGGGCTGCGCAGGCGGATTGCAAGCTCTCCGATTGGTCTGCGTGGCAGGCCAATTACACGTCCATCGAACCGCCTCGCGACGGCTCCGGCGGCAATCCGGCGGATCGCCCGATCCCTATTCCCAACCCCGGAGATGCCGAGCTGCAGGCCTGGGTGAACAGCATTAGCGCGCTCCCATCCCCGGCCATGACGGCTCACGCCGAAGAGGTCGCCCGTGGGGATGACCATTCCACCATCGTAGGTCATGGGCCAGCGAAGGGAGAGCCAGACAGCCGCAATGCCTGGGCAACCGGTGGTGTCCTGCGCGACGACTCAAACCCCGGCCCCTTCTTCGAGACGTTTGACGAGTGGTACGGCAACACGTGGACCTGGGTCCCGCACCAGTGGGGCGCCTATGCCTACCGCGGAGCCAAGCATGTCACCTTCGATCGAGAACAGGTCCACAAGGATGAGTCACCTTACGACGGTGGCTATTCCCTCAAGATCGCCAGCACCTCTCCGTTCGAGGCTGGCGTTTCCCGCACCATTTACGTACCCTACAAGACCGAGACCGTGACGGTCGAGGTCATGTACCTGCTGTATGACCACGGTGGGAAGCACGGCGGCAATGTGTGGACCTATGACTGGGTGTCTCTGGGCATCAAGGGCGGATGCTGCGACGCCGAGTGGGTCAATGGTCCATACCACGGCCAGTGGTTACCGCTGAAGCACACGATCACCCTGGACAAGGCCGCCTTGCAGGCGAAGTGCAATCTGAAAGAAGGGGACAAGATCCCCATTATGATCTTCTTGCAAGCGCAAAGCCCGTTGCCGGAGAATACCAACGCCTACTTCGACAACGTGCGTGTATGGGTCGATGGCGAGCCCTATACGGAATAACGAATGCCGATGAAGACAGACTCCGTGCGGATGTACTGACACGACCGAAGAGACAAACAGGCCCGGGCGCGTTTGCCCGGGCCTGAACCTTTGCTCTTCCCCCTCAAGAGAAGGCGGGGCAGTCACTAACCCGCAATCCCCTCCGCCTGAACCAACGCCAACCACATCCGCGATGCATCTGGTGTGCGCAACCGGAGATCTCCCGTGCCCACATGCTCCGGCTGTCCAAAGGTCGCCGTCTCCACATCGAACCAGCGCAAGGTGAACGGCCCGCCCTCCGTATGAAGCACGACGTCACCTCCGGTCGGGAAATAAAGCGCATAGACGCGGCCGGGAATCGCCAGGCAGTACGCCTCGTTCTCCTCCCGCTCGTCGAGCAGCACCGGGTGGGGCGCGCAGTGAAAGATGTCGAAGGCATCCGTGAAGACGCGTGCCGCTCGGATCATCCTCTGGGCAATCTCGTTCAACCCCAGGCCGGAGTCCGGCCGATGGAAGCGGGTGCTAGCGCAGCCGCCAAAGATGTTCTGCCACCAGCGATCGAGGGAGAGTGAGAGCTCGGCAGGCACGCGCGGCTGCGGTCGTCCGTACACCTTCACGTTGTTCATCGGCCGCGGCCCCGTCTCCGACCGTTGAAGCCGATCTCGCATCCAGAGGATGCGATCGTAATGCGTCTGCCCTGCCTGCCAGTTATTCTGCGAGATATCCACGAACGAGAAGAGATCGGAGCGCTCGTAAGTAGCCTGGTGATGCTCATGACGCAGGTCCCAGGCATCCCACATCTCGGTAAGATGGATGCGTTTCCCCCGTCGCTGCACCTCATCCAGGATGAACTCGGCCCAATACCAACTCGATTCCCTGGGCGCCGACGTCTCATTGTCAAGGCAATAGAGAATATTATCGTAGTCCAAAGTGGCGTCGAGCACGCGTCGCACGAAGGCCTGCTGGTAATGCAGGAGCACTTCGTCGTTGTTCAAGGAGGGAGGAGACAAGAAGAAAGGTGGTGTGTTCTGAGCCGGATGGAAATCCCACTCGGGTACCAAGTGAGTCGTTTCAACCGTATAATTCACGTTTAACGCCGGGTTATAAGGATTATGACGCCACGGCTCGCGGGCGAAGTCGAACCGATCCCAGAACTCGATCTGAACGATCACCTCGCGCTCATGGGCCAGCTCCAGGAATCGCTGAAGGCGGGACCAGTACTCAGGGTTGAACCGGTTCAGATCATATTGGTCTCTCACCTTCGCATATGGCCAGACATTGCCCTCATCGCGGCTGGACATTGTACAGCGGACGTAATTACCACCACAAGCCCTCAGCACGTCCAGGTTATGCCAAAGCTGAGGGTGGTTGAACAAGTTGTCCTCGTCGGAGCCACCCAAAAGCAAGATAGGCCGATCACGGTATGACCAGTAGAAAGAATTCCCCTTCCAGATATCCACGTCACTCCCCTCCTCGACCCCCTCAGTTCCAGAGCAGGGAGTGCTCGGTACGGGGGTCGAAGAACTGAACACGCTCCGGGCGGATGCCGAACCGCACTTGATCGCCGATCTTCAGCCCCAAACCCGGGTCCACCAACGTCTTAAAATGCACATCTCCCACGCGCACATCCACCAAGTCGTCACGTCCCAGGGGCTCTACCACGTACACCTCCCCCGCGATGCCATCACGGGTGAGGTAGATGTCCTCCGGACGGACGCCCATGACGACCTTACCACGACCGGCGGCCGCGCGGCCGCGCTCGGCAGACACAGGGATCTCAATCTCGGGGCACCGTGCCTTAAACGCATCCCCATCCGCCACCACCTCCACTTCGAGGAAATTCATGGGTGGATTCCCGATAAAGCTGGCGACGAATAGCGTGCGCGGCTGGTCATATAACTCGTTGGGCGGACAAAAAGCCTGTAACTGTCCGTCCCGGATAACGGCAATGCGCTCCGCCATCGTCATCGCCTCGACCTGATCATGAGTAACATAAATCGAGGTGATCCCTAAGTCAAGTTGCAGCCGCTTGATCTCCGCCCGCATACTCAACCGCAGACGAGCATCCAGGTTGCTCAACGGCTCATCGAACAGAAGGACATCGGGCTGCTTCACCAATGCCCGCCCCAGGGCCACCCGCTGCTGCTGTCCTCCCGAGAGTTGCCCCGGCTTCCGATCAAGCAGATGGCCGATCCCCATCATGTCGGCCACCTGTTGCGCCCGCTGTAACATCTCGGTCCGTGGCACCTTCTTCAGCCGCATGGGGAAGGTCAGATTCTCCAGCACCGTCATGTGCGGATAGAGAGCGTAACTCTGGAAGACCATGCCGATGTTACGGTCCTTCGGAGGCACGCGGTTCACCACGCGCCCGCCAAACCGGATGACGCCTTCCGTAGGGCGATAGATGCCCGCGATCATCAACAACGTCGTCGTTTTCCCGCAACCGGATGGCCCCAATAATGCTACAAACTCACCATCCCGCGTCTCCAAATTGATGTCATCCACGGCAACGACATCGCCGAACTTTTTCGTGACGTGTTCTAGCTTAACGATCATCGCCTCCGCTCCATATCCCTTATCGCTCATCTTCGGAAGCCAGCTCAATATCCAAACGGTTGAGCTGGTTGAGGGTGACACCTCGCTTGACGGGGGTGAACGTCGCCCAGGAGGTCAGGTCATGATCCTCCCTTCACGCCTCCACTGAATATGTTCAGCAAGTACTCCTGGGTGAAGAGGAAGAAGATCATAACCGGGATAAGCTGGAACAGCCCCACAGCCGCCACCGTACTGTAGTTCACCGGGGCGGTATCGCTCAGCAGGCTCCGCAGATAGGTGGCAATTGTACTCTTCTCCTGTGACGTCATGAACGTGTAGGGGATGAGGAAGGAGTTCCAGCCGGATATGAACGAGAAGATGGAAAGGGCAGCGATCCCCGGTTTAATCAGCGGCAGCATGATCTCCCACCAGACCCGCAACCGTGAGCAACCGTCGATTAACGCCGCTCGCTCGATGTCCCACGGGACCTGATCGAAGAACCCCTTCATCAGCCAAACACCTAGCGGTAACTCCAATGCCACACTGACCAGGATCACCCCTCCGAGCGTGTTATAGCCGAACCCACCGATGACGGGTATTCCACGCCCGACCACCGGGATATGTGTGATCCATCGTAAGACGAAGTAAATAGCGATCAACAGCGTCACACTGGGAAACGCGTGTAGTACTAATGTCGTGGCGAGAAAGGGCCGCCGCCCGGGGAAGCTGATGCGGGAGAGGGCATAGCCAGCCAGGGATGAGACGACGACAATCCCAACCGTCAACCCCACAGCCAACACGAACGTGTTCACTGTCACACGCCATATTGCCGCATCCTTCCATAGGAAGGACCAGTTCCGCAAAGTAAGCCCACCCGGATGTCCATTCGCGTCCACGGGGATCAACCCGTAAGTCCGCTGCGAAAATGTGGAGATGATGACCCATAGATATCCCACGACGATAGGAACCGTAAGCACCGCCAACACGGTGAGGAGCAAAATCGCTCGTCCTCGTCCACCGACGCCCATAGTTTCATCCATCGGTCCCCCCTATAGCGCCTCGATCCTTGGCTCTTGCACCAGCTCGGTGAACTGGAAGTAACGCATATACACCACTGCCATGACGATACCCACGATCACCAGAATAGTCGCCAACGCGGCCCCGAACCCCCATTGGAAGTTCCCCCAATAGTTGTTCAGCGCCCGATGGTAGGCCCACAACGACCACACCTCGGTGTTGAATTGACCATCCGTCAATAGCAGGATGTACTCAAACGATGTGAGGAGCGAGAGTGTCTGATAGGTGGTGACGAAAAGTAGCGGCCACCGGATCATCGGTAAGATGACGTATCGGATCCGTTGCCATAACGAGCACCCGTCCACCAGCGCGGCGATCATGTAATCCCTGGGGATGGACTCGATAGCCGACGAGAAGATGATCATACCAAAGGAGGCGCCGATAAAACCATTGGTCAGGATGACAAACGCCCACGGTTGAGCCGGGACCCAATTCGTCGGCTTCACCCCCAACGGGGTCAACAGGTGACGGTTCAGGATACCGTAGGGGGCATCGGCCGCGATGTAGTTCCACATCATGATGTACACCACCGATGGGGTGATGCGGGGTAATAGCCACAGTGATCTGAAGAGGAAACCACCACGACGCGGCACATGGGTCGTTAGCAGCGCGACGACCAGTGCCATCCCCACGTTGAACAGGCTCAACGTGACCAGGACATAGAAGACTGTGTTGCGAAAGATTGTGCCTGACTTGGGATTCCTGAATATCTTGCCGTAATTCTGAAGTCCAATCCAGGCCCAGTTCTTGAACCCGGTAGCGCTGCTCATGTTTGTCAAGGAGATGCCGATGATGATGATCACCGGGGCGAGGAAGAATATGAGGACCAAGATGGTAGCAGGGGCCATAAATAAGAACGGGCCCCAAGCGCGACGCAGATGATCAAGCAGACGATTGGGCCCTTTGCATTGCCCCATCCGTGCAATATCCTCCGACATGGTGTCCGACCCTCCGAAAGTAGCAAGCGTCACGCGGGCGCAGTGGAATACTGCGCCCGCGTGACATCCAAACCCGTCAGGAGATGCCCAACGCCGGGTTCCAAACTACTACTTACTCGACGATCAGATACTCACCCAGCTCGCTCTGAAGCTGCTGGACGGCAGCCTCGGCGGCCTCGGCCGGTGAGCGTGTCCCATTCTCCGCCTCAACCATGAATTCCCAGACGATGTCGAAGTACGGTCCGTACATGACGTGGTTGGGCTGATAGAAGTTGTAGTCCAACATGTACAGCGTATCCGACAGGAATCGGTCACTCACGTAGTCCGGGTACTTTGCCTGGGACTTCAGGATACCAAGGTGGGTGCTGCCCACAGCATGGAGTGTGTTGATCTCAGGCGTGGTCGTCTTGGCCAACAGAGCACAGGCCGCGTCCTGGTTGTGCTTGCCCGAGGCCTTCTCGCTGGTGATCATGTAGACCAGCGGGTGGGACAGAGTCACGCCCGGCTTCCCCTTGATGCCTGAAGGCTGCAGTGCATACCCCACAAAGCTGAACAGGTAATCCTGACCACCCAGGTCCTGCACATAGTTGGCCGCCCAGTCAGCCCACTGCCAGATACCGCCGTTCCAGAACAGGACCTTGCCGTGCGACACCGTGTCGTGCCAGATGCTCCACTCGGTGCCGATGAAGTTCTCCGGCGTGATACCTTCCTCCACCACGCGGCGCTGGAAGGCATACCACTTCTCAAGGGCATCTTTAGTTACGACCAGCTTATCCTGTTTCGGGTCGTAGAGCCGGCCGCCGTAAGCCGCGTAGTACTGCAAGAAATCGCCTCCCTTGCGCGGCCGGTGCCAGTAGCCGTAGCCTGGCTCGACAACACCTTTCGCGATCGCTTCCTTCGCGGTGGCGATCATGTCGTCCAGCGTGAAGTCACCGGTCTTGATCCGCTCGGGCAACTCGGCGATTTGCTCATCCGTCCATCCCATCTCCTTCAGCTTGGTCTTGTTGAAGAACATGGGGCGCGCTTCGGTATCCTGAGGGACACCCCAGAGCTTCCCTTGCCAGGTCACGGAGCTCCACAGGCTGTCGATCACGTCGTTGAACTCGGGGTACTTATTGCGGCACTCATCGAACTGCACGATATAGCCCGCGTTGGCCCATACCGGCACGTCCTCATGCCCGGATAGGATGATATCCGGGGCTTCGCCAGCATCTGCTGCCAGTGTGAACTTCTTCTTGTAATCGCCCCATCCAGCATCATCATTGACCCCCGTGACCTTCAGCTTATAGTCGGTCACCTTCTCGGCTGCCTTCACAGGGCCATCCGCGCGCCAATGCTCCACATTGTTGGCCTCTGCCCAGACCACTAGCTCGACTTCCTCCGGTGCCGCCTTGGCAGCCGGTGCGGCCTCCTTCGCTGGCGCAGCCTCCTTCGCCGGTGCGGCCGGCTGTGCACAGGATGAGGCGATCAGGATCACAACAATTACCCAGAGGATCCAAGACCATCCGCGACTGTGCTTCATGGTTGCCTCCTTAACCTTGACTGATGAAAAACAAGAGAGACAATCCTCCAAATTCTGGATGAGTAACGGCACACCTCCTTTCTACTCTCCCCTCCTTTAGACACGACGTTTACCTGTCCGCATGGGGTAGTCGAACGCTCCCACCAGCACAAGATTCCCATCAGATCAGCGTTGGGGCATCCCACAGGGCAGGAAAACCTTATCCGATACTGGCTTCCGCCACGCGCCAAGTGGACAAGTGAAATCGAAGGCCAAATGCTGCGCACGCGATGTCTGTACGGAAACCATGTAAGTGTCCTATTAGCAGGATGGTCTTAGCTGTGGATAAGCTCGATGGAGCTCTGGGTGAGCTTCGTCATAGCCGGGCGCAACACCCAGCAACATGAGCGGGACGGACTCCAAGATGGCAAATCGACGGCTACCATCTCTATTCTTAGAATACCACAAAATTGGCCCGCTGACCACCCCCAATATCCTCTCAATTCAACGATTCTCAGCACTTCGATGCAGGAATCCTGGGCATTGCACCTCACATACACACCGTAGTCATCGCTGTCCCTTAAATGCATCCGGGCCGGAAGCCGCACCCTCACCCACGACAGCCAACACCTCCTGTCGCGAGGTCAGGAGAAGGTGCCGTGAAGCAACTTGCGGGAGACAAAGGCCCTCGATGTCTGCACGGCACCTTGCTGTGTTCGTCAAGCGCTCCTCGGCCCCCTGCCCCGGCGGAGCAGATCGGGGCAGGGGACTGTAGGGGGAAGTCAGCGAGCTGTCAGGCCGTTTGGTTGTGGGACACGCAACTCTGTGAGGCTCAATATAATATATAAGAACATGGTGTAGTTGATTCCTCTTACCCCAACGGTGAACGGCTACCCTGACTTGTAAGCGGTGATTACCCATAATATGCTTAACATGCCTTTCTCCACCGCAGAGACGCCGAGGACGCAGAGGAACCCCCTTTATTTTCCTTCCTCCTCAGCGCTCTCTGCGACCCCGCGGTGAGATGTGGGTAATCACCGCAAGCGCAGGATTTGACAAGGCATCACTTTCAGGATATACTTTTATTAACAATTGAATAGTACTTGCTGCACTCTTATCCAGAGAGGTGGAGGGACCGGCCCTGTGAAGCCTCGGCAACCTGACTGAATCCCCGGACACAATGGCGTGACGGTGAGATTCCAGTCAAGGTGCCAATTCCGGCAGAGGAAATCTGGAAGATGAGAGGCTGCGCAATGACGCCCCCTATCGTCTTCGAGAGGGGGCTTTTTATATCTCGACGGAGCCCCTCAATTTCCGAGGGGTTTTTTGTTATCGACATGGGGAGCTGGCCATGATGCTCAGCTCCCCCCAGGGGAGACGAATCAGGAGGCCGTATGCGAGTCTTGAAATTCGGCGGCACCTCAGTAGGTCATGCCGAAGCGTTCGCTCAGGTAGCCAGCATCGTGGAACGCACAATAGCGGAGGACCCCCAAACGGTCGTCGTGACCTCAGCGATGAGCGGCGTGACCAACGCGCTCATCGCCGCGGCTCGAGCAGCCGCCGCTGGTGACGAGCAAAAGTATCGCGATGTGCGCACAGAGCTGTTGGTAAAACACCAAGTCGTGGCCGGACAACTCATCTCCGATGGTGTGGCTCGAGCGGCCCTGGGCCGTCTATTTGAAGAGCGTTTGGTGATGTTTGAGCGATTGTGCCAAAGCATCGCCATCCTGGGTGAGCTGACTAAGCGCGGGTTGGATGTCGTGTCCGGCCTCGGTGAGCGGTTGTCCGCCCCCTTGCTGGCAGCCGTACTACGCACTCGCAACATCCCAGCGGAAGCTGTAGACGCTGGTGAGATCATCGTCACGGACGATCACTTCGGCAGCGCCAACCCACTGATGGACATCACACGAGAACGAGTGCGCGCCCGGCTTCTCCCCCTGATCGAGGGTGGAATTGTGCCCGTTGTGACCGGCTTCGTCGGAGCCACGCAGGATGGTATCGCGACCACGCTGGGACGCGGTGGCTCCGACTACTCAGCGGCCATCATCGGCTCCTGCCTGGATGCCGATCGTGTGGAGATATGGACAGATGTCGACGGCGTGTTCACGGCCGACCCGCGCATCGTCCCCGAAGCGCGCACGCTGCCACAGCTCTCGTACACCGAGGCAGCTGAGCTGGCCTACTTTGGTGCCAAGGTTTTGCATCCCAAGACTATCCTACCCGCCATCGAGAAGGACATCCCCATCCACGTGCTGAACACCTTCAACCCCGATCACCCAGGCACCCGCATCGTGCGTCAGACGGACAACCAAGGGGGGTCCGTCAAAGCGATCACAGCGATCAAAGACCTGACCATGATCACCGTCGAAGGACGCGGCATGATCGGCGTTCCCGGCATCGCTGCCAGGACGTTTCAGGCCGTAGCCAGCGTGGGGGCCAACGTCCTGATGATCTCTCAATCCTCGTCGGAGCAGAATATTTGCTTTGTTATACCAAAGGCCGACGCACCGCGTGTCCTGAACGCGCTCCACGAAGCGCTTTCCCACGAACTGGAACGTCAGCACATCGACTCCATCCAGGGACAGGACGGGATTGTAATCGTCGCCGTCGTGGGGTCCGCCATGAAGGGGACCCCTGGGATCGCGGCCAAGGTTTTCGGCGCTCTGGGCGAGGCGGGTATCAACGTGATCGCCATCGCTCAGGGAGCGTCAGAGGCCAACATCTCCCTGGTGGCAGCCCAGGGAGACGGCGACGAGGCGGTGCGTCGCATCCACGCTGCCTTCGAACTTGACAAGGGATAGGGAGGCAGGTATCATGTGCCCCTGGTAAAGGGCCACAATGTGATATTGAGTCGGTCTCGTGGCTAGCTAGTGATGGCGTTGCTCAAAGGGGAACTGGGGAGACTTGAGAAAGCCCTGCAGTTCCCCTTTTTCATGACAGAAAGAGGACTGGATACCACGATGCGTGATGTGCCACTTATCATCTTCGGCGTGGGAGGGGTCGGCCGGGCATTGCTCCGTCAGATCATAGCCAGCCGTCGCCTGCACGCCGACCGGTTCGGCTTGTTCTTGCGAGTGGTAGCTGTCGTGGATAGCAGCGGCGCCGTGGTAGCCCCCTCTGGCTTGGGTGATAAGGAGTTGAGCGAGATCGAGCAGGCCAAGGCTGGCGGACTTCCCCTCGTGAGGACGCCGACAGGGCGTGAAATCCCGGACGCTCGATCGGTTGTGGACATGGTTGGCGTTGAGGAAGCCATTGTTGTGGATTGCACGGCCAGTGAGGCGATCATTCCTGCTCTAGAAGTGGCCCTTGAGCGTGGGTATGGGGTTGTGCTGGCCAACAAAAAGCCGCTGACGGGGTCGCTAGATCTCTTCCGACGGTTGACGGCTTCAGGCCGCATACGCCATGAGGCAACTGTCGGCGCGGGGACCCCCATCGTGGCCACGATGGCGATGCTCATCCGTAGCGGCGACGAGATCCGACGTGTCGTCGGGTCGTTCTCCGGCACCTTGGGATATTTGATGACGGAGGTGCAGTCGGGCCGGCCGTTTTCGGAGGCAGTATCCCGGGCACACCGCATGGGGTATACAGAGCCTGATCCCCGCGATGACCTTGGGGGTATAGATGTAGCTCGCAAGGCGCTGATCCTGGCCCGGATGCTGGGATGGGAGCTAGATCTGAGTGATGTCGCGGTCGAGTCGTTGTACCCGGTATCCCTGGCGAATACGCCAGTGAGTGAGTTCCTGACCAATCTGAGCTCCCTTGATCGGGAGATCGCGAGCCGAGCAGCCGCGGCGGAGAAGGAGGGCAAGGTCCTACGTTACGTCGCAGAGATTGCCGAGGGGCGGTGCGAGGTCGGGCTGAGGGCCGTCCCTGCAGAAAGCCCCCTGGGGCGGTTACGCGGTAGTGATAATCTGGCCGAGTTTCACACCCGCTGGTATAATCCACACCCGTTGGTGCTGCAAGGGCGCGGCGCCGGAGTGAACGCCACGGCCGCAGGCGTGCTGGCCGACATCGTAGAGCTGGCATTGAGCATGGTATGAGCGTGAGGAAAAGGGGGATGGAGAGGATTCGCGTCGGGGTTTTGGGAGCCACAGGCGCTGTGGGGCAGCGCTTCGTACAGTTGCTGGATGGGCATCCCTGGTTCGAACTGGCCGTGTTGGCCGCCTCGGGACGGTCGGCCGGGAAACGCTACGCGGACGCGTGCCATTGGATCCTGCGCGGCGACATGCCGGAGACTGTGCGAGATATGGTGTTGGAGCAGATCGCCCCCGGCCTGGAGTGCGATCTCCTGTTCTCAGCACTGCCCAGCGACATCGCTAGAGAGATCGAGCCGGCACTTGCCAAGGCAGGCTATGCCGTCTGCTCCAACGCCTCCGCGTACCGGATGGAGCCGGACATTCCTCTACTCATTCCGGAGGTGAACCCAGATCACACAGCCCTGATCGACGTCCAAC
The DNA here is from genome assembly GCA_021159845.1 of Anaerolineae bacterium. Taxonomy (GTDB): domain Bacteria; phylum Chloroflexota; class Anaerolineae; order DUEN01; family DUEN01; genus JAGHDS01. The sequence continues at coordinate 11,316 of JAGHDS010000238.1, read as the reverse complement.
GCCACCGACGCGGCTGGAGCGGTTTCATCGTCACCAACCCGAACTGCACCACCACACATCTGGTCAGCGCGCTGAAGCCAATCCACGACGCCTTCGGGCTGGAGAAGGTGTTCATTGTCAGTATGCAGGCCATCTCGGGGGCGGGATACCCGGGCGTCTCCTCTATGGACATCCTGGACAATGTGATCCCCTACATCGAAGGCGAAGAGGAAAAGGTCGAGCGGGAACCCCTTAAGTTGCTGGGCCACCTGGCCGGGGACCATGTGGAGATGGCCGACATCACCATAAGCGCCCAGTGCAACCGCGTGGCCGTGCGCAATGGCCACACGGAGTCCGTGTCTGTGTCCCTGCGTAGGCCAGCCAGCCGAGAGGAGATCGTGGATGTATTGCGATCATTCCGGGGAGTGCCTCAGGAACTGAACCTTCCCCATGCGCCTCAACCGCCTATCCTGGTTCGAGAAGAGGCCAATCGGCCACAGCCCAGGCTGGACCGCCTGGCCGGGAACGTCCCCGGAATGGCGACCATTGTGGGGCGGGTACGTCCTTGCCCGCTATTGGATTGGAAATTCGTCGTGATGGGCCATAACACGATCCGAGGGGCCGCCGGCGGTGCCCTTTTGAATGCCGAGCTGCTGGTAGCCCAGGGGTTCATAGGATCTCATACTCTGTCGGGAGAGAGCAAAGGCGCATGACTGAGTATTCGAGAGTTAAAGCCTTCCTGGAGACCCCCGCACTGGAGGTGCTTGGCCGGGGTACACTGTCCGAATTCCTTGGCGATATGGTCGTCTACCGACGGCTGGAGCCTATGGATCCGCGCTTGCCCTCGCTACGCAAGGCCTGGAAGGAGATGGGCTTGCCGGACAGCCGACTGCCGCGCAAACATGAGCAAGCGTACGCGCAGGCTGTTGCCTGGCTATTGCGCCGGGCCCACGATCTGGAATGGCCCCAACGGCCAATCCGGCAACTGCTATATCTGGGCGATACGGCGCTCCTGGATAGCACGGCTTTCCACAACCTGCAGGAGGTGTCGGGCTGGCCCGGCCGAGCGTTCATCGCCACGGAGCGGTTGGATGCCCCTACAGAGATCAAGCATCGCGAGGATGGCGTCACCCTATCCAACCGGTGGGGAGGCATCGCGGAATGGCTGCGCTGGCTCGTCGAGGATCAAAAACTACGCCTGGATGAGGATACCGTCGTCGTGGTGGACATCGACAAGACGGCGCTGGGCGGGCGAGGCCGCAATTCAACCCCCATCGACGAAGCTCGTATGGAAGGCGTGGAGCGCATCGTCGCCAATGTGCTCGGCTCACGCTTTAACCGGGATGTGTTTCAGGCCGCGTATCGAGAGCTGAACCAGGTTCAGTATCACAGTTTCACGGCAGATAATCAGGACTATCTGGCTTACGTCTGCCTCATCATCGGAGCAGGGTTGTGCACCCTGGAGGAGCTGAAGGAGGACATCCGACAAGGACATATGGTCGATTTTGCCCAGTTTATCCGGTGGGCAGATGCCAAGTTGTGTCGTTCGGGTGACCCGGGTCTGACCGATATACATCGCGCCGTTTATGCTCGCTTCCTGAGTGGTGACCCGACCCCCTTCAAGGCATTCCGGCGCCAGGAGTACCTCTCCACCGTCGCCCGCATGGGGCATTTACCCGACGACGTGCCGATGGAGCGCAGGCTGCGAGAGGAGATATGCCTGACGGGGGAGGTCATGGCCGCGATCCAATGGTTCCGATCGCGTGGGATCACTATGCTGGCGCTGTCCGATAAGCCAGACGAAGCCTCAGTCCCGACGCGAGAACAGGAGGCGGATGGATTCCACCCATTGCATCGGACTGTAACCCATATCGTTGGCCAGCCGATTCAAGAGTGGCTACCATAGTTCGCAAAGCACGAGCGGAGTATCCAGCGCGAGAGAAGATATAGCGTAACAAGTGAGTTGCACCTCCACCCATCCCGTCCTTGTGAGGTCGGGGGGAGGATAGAAAACGTCGCGCGGCAATGCGCGTCGATGATTCTGTGGGGCATTCTCTGAGTTCCGGGAGGGACAGGAAAATGGTCGACTTGCGCCCCCTACGGGGGTGGCGCTTTGCAGTTCCACCGATGGAGGATCTATCGTCACATATAGCTCCGCCATACGACGTCATCTCGCCGGAGATGCGCAAGGAATTGGAACAGCTTCATCCGCACAACATCGTTCACATCGATTTGCCCGTTGGCAAAGGGGCGGGCCGTTATCAGCGGGCAGCCGAGTTGTTCAGGCGGTGGCAGGATGAAGGTGTACTCACACAGGAACCAGATCCTGCGTTCTACTTGCTGGAGCAGCGGTTCCGTGTCGCCGGTGGTCGCCAGGTCACACGTATTGGATTGATCGGACGATTGCGATTGGTGCCGTGGGGAGAGGGTGTTCTGCCACACGAGCAGACGTTTCCCCGCGCCAAGGCCGACCGCCTGGCGCTGCTATCCGCCGCCCGGGCTCACTTCAGCCCGGTCTTCATGATGTACAGCGATCCTATGGGCAAGGTGCTGACTCCCCTGCTATCCGCTCGACAGAAGACGCCCGTAGCCATCGCAAGCGACCAAGAGGTGATCCACCGGCTGTGGGTTGTCACTGATCCAGAGGCTATCGAAGCCGCTCGCGCGGCGATCGCATCGCGCACGCTATATGTGGCCGATGGTCACCATCGCTACGAGACAGCGCTAGCCTACCAGCGACAATGCCTGGGGCGGAATGGTGATAAGCCAGATGCATCATACAACTACGTCCTCATTTACGCGACAGCTATGGAGGATCCCGGCCTCGTCATTCTCCCCACGCATCGCTGTCTGCACGACATCCCCGATATCGACGCAGACCGCCTGTTGCAGGCTATCTCACAGCATTTCGACATCACATACCATGAGCCCGAGGTCGAGCTGCTGGGTGAGATGTATTGCGCAGCCCGGAGGGATCGCGTCTTCGGTCTGGTTCTGGCCGATAAGCCAGGAGGATACCTGCTCCGCCTGCGCCCTCGCGCGGCAACGCTGGGGCTGCTGCTAAAAGAAAACCACCCCGCCGTGGCCGATATGGACGTGGCGGCATTGCAGACGCTGGTGCTTGGCCCTGTCCTCGGGATCAGCCCGGAAAGCCACAAACAGCGCCCCTACGTCGATTTCGAGCCCAACGCCCAGGCAGCGATCGCGGGGGTACGATCAGGCCGGTATCAGGCCGCTTTCCTGCTCATGCCAACGCAGCTGCGGCAGCTCCAGGCCGTGGCAGAGGCCGGGCAGATCGCGCCGCCCAAAGCGACGTATTTCTACCCCAAACTCCCATCGGGATTGGTGATCTATGACCTCGACCGCGTTTGAGGGCGATTGAAGCCATCGTTGAGGAATACAATTGGATGGATGAATGATGATAGAAAGCAACCCTTTGCGACCATGGACGGAAATGCCTGATCCCAGGGTAGCGCTGCGAACCCAGGATCCCGAGGTCTTCGAGGTGATCGAAAAGGAACGTCGTCGTCAGGCCACCGGCATCGAGCTGATCGCCAGTGAGAATTATGCCAGCCCGGCTGTGTTGGCCGCGATGGGGTCGGTGCTCACGAATAAATACGCGGAGGGGTATCCTGGTAAACGCTACTACGGCGGCTGTCAGTTCGTGGACATCGTCGAGCAGATGGCCATCGACCGGGCAAAACAGCTCTTCCAGGCGGAACATGCCAACGTCCAACCTCATTCAGGCGCCCAGGCAAACGCGGCGGTATATCTGGCGTTGCTAAAGCCCGGTGACACCGTGCTGGCTATGAAGCTGGATCATGGGGGGCACCTGACTCACGGGTCCCGACTGAACTCGTCGGGCAAGCTCTACAACTTCGTGCATTACGGCGTCACTCGAGACACGGAACGGATCGATTACAACGAGGTCGCCCGGCTGGCTGACGAATACCGGCCCAAGCTGATTGTAGCTGGCGCCAGCGCTTACCCGCGCATCATCGACTTTGCACGCCTGCGCGAGATCGCCGACGCAGTAGATGCCAGGCTGATGGTGGATATGGCTCATATCGCTGGGCTGGTCGCTGTGGGACTGCACCCATCGCCCGTCCCGTATGCAGATGTTGTCACCACGACGACGCACAAAACGCTGCGCGGCCCGCGCGGCGGTATGATCCTGTGCACGGCCGAGCTCGCTAAGGCCATCGACCGAGCCGTGTTCCCCGGCACCCAAGGCGGGCCGTTGGAACACGTCATCGCAGCGAAAGCAGTCGCTTTAGGCGAGGCGTTGCGGCCGGAGTTCAAGGTGTATCAGCAAGCTGTTCTAGACAATATGCAGGCGCTGGCTGATGAGCTGGCCGATCAGGGGCTACGCTTGGTGTCCGGCGGCACGGATAACCACCTGGCCCTGGTGGACCTGACGCAAACTGGGGTGACAGGGAAAGAGGCTGAGAAGGCTCTGGGTCGCGTGGATATCCACGTGAACAAGAACATGATCCCGTATGACCCACGGCCGCCATTAGTCGCCAGCGGGCTGCGGGTGGGTTCGCCAGCCTGCACAACGCGCGGGTTCGGCACAGAGGAATTCCGCCAGGTCGGGAGATGGATTGGCGAAGTCATTCGTCACATCGATGACCAGAAGGTGCTCGAGCGCGTGGCAGCAGAGGTGCATGAGCTGACCAGACGCTTCCCCGTGCCAGCCTGATGAGGGCTCTGATCGAATACTCCCGAAGGGGATGTAGACCGAGGGCCCGGTGATGGCCCCCGGGAAGAAACCCGGCTTCTCGGAGAAGCCAGGTTTCTCTTACCGGGTTTCACCAACATTCGGCGAGCGATGTGGATGAAGACATCCTCGATATCAGACGTCTAGCTCCAAGTGCTTTGGCCGCGGATGGCCCTCATCCCCCAGACCCCCTTCTCCCAGGCATGGGAGAAGGGGGCTTGATTCGGCTTGTGGTGGCAGCACAGCTAACCTCTCTTACCCTAACGGTGAGTAGTTACTCGGTTACGTGATTTTGACAACTCGAGGTCTGCGTGCTATCATGAAGTTACTTCCTGGGTAGGACTGTCCGCGATGTGTGAGCCATTACACCACAATAGGACACAATCGGCGAGGAAAGCGCTTCTAGGGCGTGTTGGTGATGCTCCGCGCTTCAGCTTCGGCTGGCGCGGGTTTTATTTTGCCTACTTTTATGCCTGCTTCCATATAGGCTCATCGCCCCACGCCTGGAGGCAATCAACCGCTTAGCCGATCAGGACGAACCGGGAGTTAAAGAGAGCGTGGAGCGATGAGCTCCACGCTCTCTTGTTTTATCGTGCGTCTCCATCTCACCACAAGAGATCAAGGAGGTGACAATGCCCTGTCGTGGCGTCCGCGGCGCAACGACCGTCGCAGCGAATACGCGTGAAGAGATCTTACGAGGCACCCGACAGCTTCTAGCGCTTATGATCCGTCAAAACGGAATCAAGCCAGAGGATGTGACCAGTGTGATCTTCACGACCACCCCTGACCTGAACGCCGAGTTCCCCGCTGTGGCCGCCCGTCAACTCGGCTGGCAAGATGTGCCATTACTATGTACTCACGAGATGAACGTATCGGGAGCGCTCCCGCGTTGCATTCGCGTGCTGCTCCACTGGAATACGGAGAAACCCGCCCGCGAGATCACCCACATCTACATCAAGGGAGCCGCTACCCTACGCCCCGATCTTGCTCAGCCCCTTGCTGTGGACTGGGACGAGCTGGAAGCCTGGATCAACAATCACCTTACCTATCCCAACGATAACAAGCCGGAGTCACAGGAGGTCATATCATGAGAACCGTCGCCTTCCAGGGGGAGCATGGTGCTTATTCGGAGGAGGCAATCCGACAGCAACTGGGCCAGGAGGTCAAAACCCTGCCCTGCCATTCCTTCGAGGACCTTTTCACGGCCGTGGAAACCGGGCAGGCAGACCTGGCCGCCCTCCCGATCGAGAACTCCGTCGCTGGCTCCATCAACCGCTCATACGACTTGCTGCTAGAGCGCGACCTGAAGGTGTGGGGCGAGGTCATGCTGCACGTGCGGCACAACTTGATGGCTCCCCCAGGGACGACGATAGACCAGATCACGGAGGTGCGATCTCACCCGCAGGCACTGGCCCAGTGCGAACGATATCTGAATCAACACGGCTTCCAGGCAATGCCCTGGTACGACACAGCCGGCAGCGCAAAGGACCTAGCAGCCAACCCGGAGCCCGGCGTCGCCGTGATCGCCTCCGCCCTGGCCGCCGAAACTTACGGCCTGGAGATATTGGACCGAGACATACAGGACCTGGCCTGGAATTATACCCGCTTCTTCCTCATCGGGCATCACGAGCCGGAACGCCAGGACCCCAGCAAGACATCCCTAGTCTTCGCGACCCCCCACACACCAGGGGCACTACACGCCTGCCTGGGAGAGTTCGCCAATCGCGGGATCAACCTGACGAAGATCGAATCTCGGCCCCGCCGCAACCGCCCCTGGCACTACGTATTCTACCTGGACTTCGAAGGGCACTGGCAAGACCAACGCTGCCGGGAGGCACTGGTCGGGCTCTTGGCCCGCGCCGCCTTTGTGAAGCTGCTGGGGTCGTACCCCGCGGCGTCATTACCCGAAATCGATAAAGGAGGCCAGAAGGAGATACTACAGATCTAAGTGAGATGGCGAGTGACCGACCTCAGGAGATGGGTCGGAAGAGGAGAGAGTATCATGATCGTAGTCATGAAGCAGGATGCAACGGTAAGTGAGATCGGTGCGGTTATCAACAAAGTACAAGAGCTGGGGCTACACCCGCACCCCATTTACGGTGAGATGCGTACAGTCGTAGCCATTGTGGGCGAGGAGCGCGTGATCAACCCAGAAGTGTTCGAGGTCATGCCGGGCGTTGAGCGAACGATGCCCGTGCTGCACCCGTTCAAGCTGGCCAGCCGGGATTCCAAGCCGGAGCCATCGGTGATCTCCATTAACGGGCTACACATCGGGGGGCAGCAACTGGTCCTGATGGCTGGCCCTTGCGCCGTGGAGAGCCGCCAGCAGATCCTGGAGACGGCCCACGCGGTGAAGGAGGCTGGCGCCCACGTGCTCCGAGGCGGCGCCTTCAAACCCCGCACGTCCCCCTACTCCTTCCAGGGGCTGGGTGAGGAAGGGCTGGAGTTATTGGCCGAGGCGGGCGAGGAAGTTGGCCTCCCCATCGTCACGGAAGTGATGACGCCGGAGACGGTCTCCCTGGTCGCGCGCTATGCGGATATCCTTCAGATCGGCGCCCGCAACATGCAGAACTTCGGCCTCCTACACGCCGTGGGCAAAGCTCAAAAACCCGTGCTACTGAAACGCGGCATGATGTCCACCATTGAGGAGCTACTGATGTCGGCTGAATATATCATGAGCCACGGCAACTATCGCGTCATCCTATGTGAGCGCGGCATTCGGACCTTCGAGCGTGCCACCCGCTTCACCTTCGACCTGAACGCCATCCCAGTTATCAAGCAACTCTCGCACCTGCCCGTCATCGCGGATCCCAGTCATAGCACCGGACGATGGGAGCTTGTCACGCCTATGGCGCGAGCGGCCGTGGCGGCCGGGGCAGACGGGCTCATCGTTGAGGTACACCCACGCCCGGAGGAGGCTCTATCCGATGGGGCCCAATCGCTCAAGCCGGAGAAGTTCGCCCGATTAGTACAGGAAGTACGCCGAGTGGCTGAGGCCGTCGGTCGTACCCTGTAAGGGTGGACCCAGGAGGCTGTGAAATGATTATCGTCATGCGCGTTAACGCCACGGCGCGGGAGATCGCAGCCGTCGTCGAGCGGGTGGAAGGCATGGGATTTCACGCTCACCTGTCCGAGGGCGAGGAACGCACGATCATCGGCGTCATCGGGGACGAGCGCCCAGTAGATCCAGGCCTGTTCGAGCGGCTCGAGGGAGTGGAACGCGCTGTCCCCATCCTGCGCCCCTTCAAACTGGCCAGCCGGGATTTCCATCCCAAGGACTCCATCTTTTCGATTAATGGCATCAAAATCGGTGGGAAGGGATTGTGCATCATGGCTGGCCCTTGCGCCGTGGAGAGCCGTCAGCAGATATTGGAAGTCGCCCACGCGGTGAAGGAGGCCGGCGCCCACGTGCTCCGAGGCGGCGCCTTCAAGCCTCGCACGTCCCCCTACTCCTTTCAAGGGCTGGGACTACGCGGGCTGGAACTGCTCGCGGAGGCGCGCGAGGAGACCGGGCTACCCATCGTGACCGAGGTCATGGCTCCTGAGGCGGTATCTATGGTGGCCCACTACGCCGATATCCTCCAGGTCGGCGCCCGTAACATGCAGAACTTCGCTCTGCTCCAGGCCGTGGGACAGACCAACAAACCCGTGTTACTCAAGCGCGGTATGATGGCTACCATCGAAGAGCTGTTGATGGCCGCCGAATACATTTTGTCAAACGGCAACTCTCGCGTTATCCTCTGCGAGCGTGGCATTCGTACCTTCGAGAAGTACACCCGCAACACATTAGATATCAACGCCATCCCCGCCATCAAGCAACTCACGCATCTTCCCGTCATCGCGGATCCCAGCCACGGGACGGGGAAGTGGGACCTGGTCGCTCCGGTGGCCAAAGCGTGTATCGCTGCCGGGGCCGATGGACTCATCGTCGAGGTGCACCCAGATCCCCAACAAGCACTCTCGGATCAGGCACAGCAACTGCGCCCGGAGGTGTTCGCCAAACTAATGGATGATCTGCGCGCCCTGGCACCCCCATTGGGGCGAGAGCTATAGCAGCGGAAGCCGGATGGCACGCGATGGGTAACGAGTCAAAGACGGAACCCCGTTTCATCGCCCCGTTACCCGTTACCTATTGACTCATCATCCACAACGTTTACCAGGTAGGAGGGCCATATCAAAACGACAGAGTTTCTCCAAAGTAAGCGCATTTGCATCGTCGGGCTGGGGCTCATGGGCGGCTCTCTGGGCATGGCGTTGCGCCAAGCCCACGCCGTCGGCGAGGTGGTCGGCGTCGTGCGGCGCCCAGAGGCCGTGGCGGAAGCGATCGAGATGGGAGCGGTAGACCGGGCCACAATGAACGGCCCGGCCGCTGTTGCTGAGGCCGATGTGGTGGTGCTGGCCACACCCGTCCGCACCATCATCCGCCAGATCGCCGAGCTGGGCCCCCACATGCGGCCGGGGACCGTGCTTACCGATATGGGAAGCACGAAGCGCGCCATATGCCAGGCAATGGAGGCATTGCCCAGGGGCGTGCAACCGGTGGGCTCCCATCCCATGTGCGGCAAGGAGCGATCCGGCATCGCTGCCGCCGAGCCCGGGCTGTTTCGAGACCGAATCTGGGTGGTCTCCCCGTTGGACCGCTCATCACCGGAAGCAGTACAGACCGTAGAGGCACTGGGCCGAATCGTCGGCTCGAGGATCATTCACCTGGATCCGGCGCGGCACGACCAACTCGTGGCGGCTGTCTCTCATCTCCCCTATCTGCTCTCCTGTGGACTGGTGGCTACCGTCGATGCCTTGGGGCAGTACGACCCGGAGGTATGGACAGTGGCCGCTTCCGGCTTCCGGGATACATCCCGGCTGGCCGCGTCGGATGTGCGCATGATGTTGGACATCTTGCTGACGAACCGTGAGGCAGTTCTGGCGATGGTCGAGCGATTCGAGGCCGATATCCGGGCGCTGGCCGACCGATTGCGTCACGGCGACGAGGCAGGGTTGGCTGTAAGACTGGAGCAGATCCGAGGCATCCGTCAAGAACACAGCCCTCGATGACGGTCCATCAACCACTTAGTGACCTCCTCGCGCCCTGGCAAGCCATCTCACAGGACGCATTGCCCCCAAGTTGCGCAGATGATGGAAACGTATTATCTATTACCTACAGAGAACATGATCGGGGCCACGCGAGCGGATAGAATTTCTACACCAAGGAGGCAGACAATGACGAAGATATCCTTATCACCAGATCGGTATTTCTCGCCGGAGCCCTCACGCCGCAAGGTCGCGCGGGAGCTTTATGAGACCGTCGCCAATCTCCCCCTGATATGCCCACACGGGCATGTAGACCCGCGCCTTTTCTCCGACCCAGATTACACATTCAGCTCGCCGACCGCCTTGTTCCTGATCCCGGACCACTATGCATTCCGGATGCTCTACTCTCAAGGAATCCAGTTGGAGGACTTAGGCATTCCGCGCCGGGATGGAGGCCCCACAGAGACCGATCATCGGAAGGCATGGCAGATCTTCGCGGAGCATTTCTATCTGTTCCGGGGCACACCGACGGGGATCTGGATCCGAGACGAGCTATACACCGTGTTCGGCATCGAGGAGAAGCTCACCGGCGAGAGCGCTCAGGCGATATACGATCAGATCGACGCTAAGCTGAAATCCCCCGAGTTCAAGCCGCGCAAGCTATACGAGCAGTTTAACATCGAAGTGCTATGCACGACGGACGCTGCGACGGACACACTGGAGCATCATCAGGCCATTCGTGAATCCGGCTGGAGTGGCCGTATCCTGCCCACCTTCCGCCCTGATGCGGTTGTTAATATAGATACTCCGGGCTGGCGGGAGAACATCGACGCGCTCAGCGCTGTCTCCGGGATCGACGTGAAGGATTACCGATCCTACATCCAGGCGCTGGAAAGCCGTCGCGCCTTCTTCAAAGAGATGGGCGCCCATGCGACCGACCATGCCGCGCTGACCGCTTATACCGAGGAACTCAGCGACGCCGAGGCCGATCGCATCTTCCAGCGGGCGCTAAAGGGAGAGGCCACAGCCGAGGACGCGAAGCGGTTCACCGGGCACATGCTTATGGAGATGGCCCGGATGAGCATTGAGGACGGACTGGTGATGCAACTGCACGTCGGGGCCTACCGAAACCATAACCGGCTTATCTATGAGCGCTTCGGGCCAGACAAGGGCGCGGACATCCCCATCGCATCCGAGTTCACGCGTAATCTGCGTCCGTTGCTGAGCAAATACGGCAATGATCGGAGGCTGACGCTCATCCTGTTCAACCTGGACGAGGATACATACGCGCGCGAGCTGGCCCCGCTGGCTGGTCATTACCCCAGCGTGCTACTGGGGCCACCGTGGTGGTTCTATGATAGCCTCAACGGTATGAGGCGCTACTTCGATCTCGTAATGGAAACCGCTGGGATTTACAACACGGCTGGCTTCAACGATGACACGCGGGCGTATCTCTCCATTCCAGCCCGGCACGATGTATGGCGCCGCGCTGCCTGCGACTGGGTCGCCGGCCTGGTCGTGCGCGGCCTGATCGACGAGGAAGATGCCCGAGAGATGGCATACGAACTTGCTTACGGGCTAGCCAAACG
>JAGHDS010000094.1 GCA_021159845.1 Anaerolineae bacterium | reverse complement strand
GATCTAGTGAGGGAACGGTGAACAGTTACGTCGGAAAGTTGCGGTGATTACCCATAAGTACGATATGTATGCTTAACATGCCTTTCTCCACCGCAGAGACGCCGAGGACACAGAGGAACTCTCTTTATTTTCCTTCCTCCTCAGCGCTCTCCGCGACTCCGCGGTGAGATGTGGGTAATCACCGCGGAAAGTTGTATTGCTTCAAAACGGTCCTTGCAGTATAATAAACAGTGCGTCTATCCGTGGTAAGCATAAGGTGGGGTCGATGCTCAAGTTGAGCGCGTGATGTTGAATTCGACCTATAAGCACCCACGAGGGACTTCACTATTCGGCGTAATGCTGTAGTGAGGAAGCTCCTCATCATTTTCTTGACATTCTAGCTGATTGCTGCGACTTTGTGTGACCAATCGGGTGCTGAGGGGGACGAGGAAGGAACGAGGGAGAGAGTGATGGGACGGTCCCAAAAGGTTTGGCAGGTATTGGCTTGTCTGTTGGTCGTTGCATGGGTGGTGAGTGGATGTAGAGGGCGGTCAACGCCGCCCCCCGAGCCGCACACCATTCAGTTTATTTTGTACGATCATCCTCGTGAGATGCTGACGTCTTACCAGCAATTGGCGGAGAAGTTTCATGAGGAGAATCCAGAGCTGACCGTGGATGTCCAGCCCGTGTCCGGAAGCTCGGCTCTCCAAGCAGCTCTCAGTTCCGGTGCGGATGTCGTGCTCTCGTGGGGATGGGCTATTCGCGATGTGGGAGACTTACGCCCGCTAGATCCGTTCATCGAGGCGGAACCGGCGGATTTCTTAAAGGACTATCTGCCAAAGGCTTTGGAATCGGTTCGGTATCACGGTCAGACGATCGCATTGCCAGCCGATCTCGATGTGTTGGTCGTGTATTATAACAAACAGCTGTTCGACGAGGCAGGGGTGCCTTATCCGACTCCCGGCTGGACGTGGAGTGATTTTGTAGCGCTGGCCCAAGCGCTGACTAAGCCCCTTCCGGATGGGGGGAAGCAGTATGGCTTTTACCCATCAGATGCTCTGCCCGGCTATTTGCCTTTCATAGCACAAGAGCTCTCGGCTCTGTGGGGCGATGATTTGCTAAATCCGCAGAAGCTGCGCCTGGATAGCGAGCCTGTGAAGCGGGCGGTTCAGTGGTATGCGGACCTGGCCCTGTCCTACGGCGTAATGCCGACGCCAGCGGAGCAGCGGAAGATCACGCTGGATCCAATCTTGTTAGGCCGGGCGGGCATGTGGCTGGGTTGGATGTCAGATCGAGGAGGGCAACAGGGCATTGTGAAGTGGAAGTTCCCGTGGGGGGTGGCACTATTGCCCCGTGGCAGTACCGGGCACACTATCATGCTCATGGACATGTATGTGATTCCGACCTCATCGCAGTACCCGCGAGATGCATGGCGGTGGATTTCTTTTCTCTCTCATCACACTGAACAGAATGCCGGGTTACCCGTACGGCAATCGTTGCTGAACGATGCGAAATTCCGAGAGCGGGTGGGCCCAGAACGATTGGATGTATTCGTGCAAGCGGCTCAGAACGGCATTTTGGTCGCTCCAGGGGCCGAGTTCGAGGTTTACGCCAGGGCATTGGATCGGGCTATGCGTGAGATTATGGAGGGAGGGCGTCCTGTGGAGGATGCGCTGCGTGACGCCCAACGTCAGGTTGATGCCGCGATCCAGTGAATGGATCGACTTCGGAGGAAAGTATATCTTTCAGGAGGTATTTTTATGATACGATGGGCAGCGCGCTTTGCTGCGGTATTGGTAATGGTGGTGACGATGTCGGGGTGTGCCTTGTTACCCACAGGGCACTCGCGCGAGCCTTTGCAAGAGGAACCAACCCCGACTCCTATTCCAACCCCTATCGTGCCTACCAAGCCCACCTACCGTGTCCAACGCGGTGAGGTTGTCAGGAAACTGACCTTCACAGGGCGCATTGCTCCTGTTACCGAAAAGGAGCTTTTCTTCCGCACCAGCGGTCGTGTGCGGCATGTCTATGTCAAGAGGGATGACCCTGTGAAGGCGGGGCAGATTCTAGCTGACTTGGAAATCGACAATCTGGAGCGGGATCTGGCCTCCGCACAGCTGGAGCTCAATCGGGCCCAGGTTCGGCTGCAGGAGGCAGAGGATGCTCTGAAAAACGATATCCGGCGTGCCCAGGTGAACCTGGAGATCGCCAAGCTAAACCTGGAGATCGCTAAATCGCAGGATCCCACGCCGCGTAAGGCTCAGGCAGAAGCCGCATTGGAAAAAGCGCAAGTGGCCCTGAAACGGGCACAGGAGGACTATAATGCCATCTCCTGGCGCAACGATCGCGCGGCTAGTGCCCAAGCGGCCGCGTTGCAGCAGGCGACGCTGAATTACCAGCAGGCTAAGGCCGCCTATGATCTGGCAATGCAGGACATCGCCGTGTATAAGTACCAGGTCGCGATCAAGGAACACCAGGTAGAGCTGGCTCAGATTGCGTTGGATGAACTGAAAAAGGGCGTCGACCCGTTGTTGAAGAACGATGTGGAACGAGCTCAACTGCAAGTGCAGAAATTGGAGGCCGCCATAGCCGATGCAGAGATCATTGCTCCCTTTGATGGAAAGGTGCTCTCCATTAGCTTGACCGAGGGGCGGGCTGTGGAAGCATTTAACCCGGTGGCGATTGTGGCCGATCCCAGCGAGCTTGAGGTGAGTGCGGATCTGACGAGCACACAATTGCAGGATCTATCCGAGGGTATGCCGGTAACCGTGGTTTTGGTCAGCCGACCTGGCCAAGAGCTTAAGGGACATATCCGGCGCTTGCCGTATCCTTATGGTGGTGGCGGACGTAGCGAGGGGCTAGAGCAAGAGGATAAGTCCACACGTGTGTCGTTGGATACAGGCGGCGAAAAAGTAGACTACGAATTGGGAGACCTGGCACGCGTAACCGTCGTGTTAGAGCGCAAGGAGAACGTCCTTTGGCTGCCACCGCAAGCGGTACGTACTTTTGAGGGCCGGAAGTTCGTGGTGGTTAAGGAGGGAGATACCCAGCGACGAGTGGATGTGAAGGTTGGCATTCAGGGCGAGGATCGTTGGGAGATTGAGGAGGGCCTGAAGGAAGGGCAGATCGTCATAGGTCAATAGAGGCGACGAATCCTATGAGCGCGTTACTTCGTCTGTGGGCGATTTTCGTGGTGGCTGCCAAGCGCCTGTTCTCTCAAAGGGGGCTGGCGCTGGCAACTACCCTTGGCCTAATCACGGCTGTAGCGTTGACTATGAGCGTGCCCCTTTACGCAGACGCCGTTTATTATCGGATTCTGCGTAAGGAGCTGTCTGGGAAAACCCCTGGAGAGGGCGGCAATGTTACTCGCCCTCCCTTCGCCTTCATGTTCCGATATCTGGGTGCCTGGCATGGTCCACTACAGTGGGAGGATATCCAAAAGGCGGATCAGTATCTCTCCGGACCGGCCGCTAAAGAGCTCGGGCTACCGCTCAAGATGATGGTTCGTCACTTTAAGACGAACAACTTCCGACTGTTTCCAGAAGAGGACATCGCGTACGCGGACACCAAACAGCCGTTAGCCTGGGTAAGCTTTGGCTTTATCAGCGATCTCCAAGACCATATCAAGGTGATCGAGGGCAACTTTCCTAAAGTCGCCGAGCCCACGCAAGATAGCACTGTCGAGGTCTTGGTCAGTGAACATCGCGCGATGGAGCTGGGCCTTCAGGTGGGGGAGACGTATATCGCCTTCGATCGCCGTGCGACCAAGAAGGGGCGCTCCATCCAGATTCCTGTGCGTATCGCTGGCGTCTGGGAACCCCGTGATCCGAAGGACGAATATTGGTTTTATAATCCCGCCGCGATGAAGGACCTGCTGCTCGTCCCAGAGAGCACCTTCGTGGGCCGGCTGAGTCCTTATCTGGATGACGAGGTTTATCTGGCGCTTTGGTATCTGGTGATGGACGGTTCCAATGTCCATTCCAGCGACGTTGGCCGCCTGCTCGTCAATATTACCGCTGTGCGGCAGAAGGTCTCGTCCTTGTTGCCGGATACCAGCCTGGACATCTCACCTGTGGATGAGCTGGAGAGGTATCGACGCTCGGCAGCATTGCTGACCATCCTCTTGTACGCGTTCAGTGTCCCGATCATCGGGCTGATCCTGGCATTCGTAGGGCTGGTAGTTGGGCTAGCTGTGGGGCGGCAGCGCGGCGAGATCGCCATGTTACGCAGCCGTGGGGCGACGATGATGCAGGTGGTGGGGATCGCGGCGTTAGAGGCCTCATTGTTGGGGGCTCTCGCGCTGGTGGCAGGATCACCGGTGGGTGAGGTGATCGCTCATATCATCGGCAGGGCTCGTAGCTTCCTCAACTTCACGGCTCAGTCCAATCTCCGGGTAGGAGTGACGGCAGCCTCACTACGCTTCGGCGTGATAGCAATCGGGTTGGCTCTAGTCGCACAAATCGTGCCCACCATCGGGGCCGCCCGTCATACGATCGTAACGTATAAACAGGAGCGTGCCCGGCAATTGCGGCCGCCGTGGTGGCAACGTGCCTGGCTAGACATCCTCTTGCTCATCCCGGCAGCTTACGGTGCATACCTCCTACGCCAGCAGGGAAGCATCGCCCTGCCGACTGGAGGCGTGGTCGGCAACGATCCTTTCCAGAACCCGTTGCTTTTCCTGGTCCCAGCATTAGGGATCTTTGCCCTTACGCTCCTCTTCCTCCGCTTTCTGCCAGCGGTCATGGCGGGCATCGGATGGATCGCATCCCATACGGGAAGTGTGGGGGTTTTGCTGGCTTCGAGGCAGCTGTCCCGAACGCCTGGGTTTTACACCGCTCCCTTGATCCTCCTCATCCTCACGCTTAGTTTGTCCGCTTTTACCGCTTCCCTGGCTCAGACGTTGGATAACCATCTGTACGACCAGATGTATTACAAGGTTGGAGCGGACATGAATCTGGCGGAGCTGGGCGAGAGTTCGGAGACGAGCGGGGGCGGCGGCTTTGGCGCCATTGGTGGAGGTCCCTCTGGCGAGGAAAGTAACGCTAACACAGGTGGCACAGGTAGCAGTACAACCGAGGAGGAGGGGCCGCGCTGGTTCTTCCTGCCCGTGACCGAG
This sequence comes from Anaerolineae bacterium, assembly GCA_021159845.1. Lineage (GTDB taxonomy): Bacteria > Chloroflexota > Anaerolineae > DUEN01 > DUEN01 > JAGHDS01. The sequence continues at coordinate 2,353 of JAGHDS010000094.1, read as the reverse complement.
CACCTCAAAGTACCTGGGATCGAGGCGGCCACCCGGGTGGGGCGCTACAAAGCGAGCACGGAGCTGAGCGGTAAGACGCAGACCGGCGTATTCATCGGCGTAGACCGGGTCGACTTCCCCAAAGTAGCATTTTGGCGCTGGGACTTCGCACCGGCCACGCTGGGTGCACTGATGAATGCCCTGGCTGTTGCTCCGGATGGCGTGTTGGTGCCACGTGACTTGATGATAGAACATGCCTTGAATGTGGGCGATACGATCCGGGTGACAGTGGACACCTACGGCCAGCGTCGCGCCATAGACATGAAAATCGTCGGCTACTTCGATATGTTCCCGACCTGGTATCCCGACGATGGGCCGCTGTTCGTGGGCAACCTGGATTATCTCTTCGAGCAGGTGGGAGGCCAGTTCCCCTATGATGTGTGGGTGAAGACGGCCCCCAACGTTGATTATGAGAAGATCGTAGCTGGTGTGCGAGATCTGAACTTACGGGTGTTGGATTGGGACGCGGCGCTGCTGGATGTCGCGAAGGAACAGGAGCGTCCCGAACGTCAGGGGCTTTTCGGCCTCCTGTCTGTGGGATTTGGTGCAGCCGCTTTGTTAACGGTCCTCGGGTTCTTGCTCTATGCGCTCTTCTCCTTCCGACGCCGCTTTATCGAGCTCGGTATCCTGCGGGCTATTGGCCTGTCGTCCGCTCAGATGACGGTGTTCTTGGCCTGGGAGCTAGCCTTCCTGATCCTGACTGGGCTGGTGGCGGGCACGCTTTTGGGCGCCTGGATGAGCGAGTTGTTCATCCCTTATCTGCAGGTTGGAACCGGGCCATCGGCGCGCATACCGCCGTTCCTGGTGGAGATTGCGTGGCCGGCTATCCTGCGAATCTACGCACTGTTCGGGTTGCTATTCCTCGTTGCGCTGGGGGTCTTGGCAGTGCTATTACTGCGTATGAAGATCTTCCAGGCAATTAAGCTAGGTGAGACGACGTGATATGGCACAAGAACCTTTTATCATCTGCGATAATCTGGTAAAGATCTACAAGGTGGCGGACCTCGAGGTCGTCGCGCTGCAAGGCCTGGACTTGGTCGTAGCGCCTGGCGAGTTGTTGGGGATCGTTGGGGCCAGTGGTAGCGGTAAGTCCACGCTCATGAACATCCTGGGCGGGCTTGATCGGCCGTCTGCAGGACGGGTGTGGGTAGATGGGTACGACCTTCTGAAACTGTCGGATGCCGAGCTTAACCGCTACCGGCGCTCCAAGGTAGGATTCGTCTGGCAGCAGGGCGCGCGCAATCTGATCCCCTATTTGAATGCCTTGGAGAACGTCGAGTTGCCGATGACGTTGGCGGGGGTGACAGGGCGTAAACGGCGCAAGCGGGCCGAGGAGCTGTTGGAGGCTGTGGGATTGGCGGATCGTCGACACCACCACTTGGCGCAGCTCTCCGGTGGTGAGCAGCAGCGTGTTGCTATCGCCGTCGCTCTGGCGAATCATCCATCGCTTCTGCTGGCGGATGAGCCCACCGGCGAGGTAGACTCGGCTACGGCACTGACGATCTATAAGACCTTCCAGGAGCTCAACCGCGAGCTGGGATTGACGACGGTGATCGTCAGTCATGATATAGGGCTGGCGCGCCATGTGGACCGCGTGGTGGCTATCCGGGATGGCAAGACGGCCAGTGAGACGGTTCGCCAGACGGTGACCACGGCCCCGGCCGAGGGTGAGGCAGCGGAGGGTGGCGAGGTCCAGGAAGAGGAGATATTCGAGGAGTTGGTAGTGTTGGACTCGGCTGGACGTCTTCAGATCCCAAAGGACTATCTGGAACACTTTGGGATCAAAGGGCGTGCGCGGCTGGAGCTGACCGAAGAGGGCATCTTGATCCTGCCAGCACCGCAGACTGCTTACACCCAGGCGGCGGAAACTCCAGTCGCCGACTTGGCACCGGCCTCCAGAGGACACGCGCGCGGGTTACGTGGCCTATTCAGCCGCTGGCGGCGTGATGGTCAGAGCGGGAGGAAGTTGTAATGGCGGAGACCGTGAGCACAGAGAACTTGGTGATGGAAGATGTAGGGGTAAGCACCGACGGGTACGTCGTGGAGACGGAAGAGCTGTGGCGTGTGTATAAGGTGGGCTCTCGGGAGGTACCTGCTTTGCGGGGCGTCAACCTTCATATCTCAGCTGGCCGCTTCGTAGCCCTCAAGGGACGCTCAGGTAGTGGCAAGACGACGTTGCTCAACTGCATTGGGGGGCTGGATCATCCAACATCGGGCGTCGTGCGGGTGTTCGGGCGTGACTTAACAGAACTCAGCGAGCGTCAGCTGACCCAATGGCGTCGGAAGAAGGTGGGCTTCGTGTTTCAATCCTTTG
>JAGHDS010000046.1 GCA_021159845.1 Anaerolineae bacterium | reverse complement strand
TGCCAACTCCCTTCCCCACCGGGTTCCCGTCCGGGTCCGTGCTCGGTTCGCTACGCTGGGTGTTCGCATCGAATAATCCAACTTCTACAAGGGCAATGGTGGGAGCTGGCGTGTCGTGGTCCACCTGTATGGGATATCGATCCACCAGGACCTTACCCGGACGCAGGAGTCGCGTCGGCATCGTACCCAACCCGGGCCAGGTATTCATCTGCCCGATCACCCGCCCCTTCGGAGTTAACAGGTGCACAAATACGACGTAGTCTCGGTCGAAGCGGACCAGCGGTTCCCAATACACCGTCAGCCAGGTGGTCTCGCCGGGGTGTAGGGTATCTCGGGATAACCTGGCTCCCAGCACACGCGCCATCCCCCCGTGCACGATGGGGCGGGTGAGCGCGGACTCGGGGATGTCGGCTTCTGGGATGAGCGCCGGGCGGGCGTAAGCAGGTCGGATCACCCAGAAGGGGCAGGCCAGGGCGAACAGGAACATGAATGTGGCCAGTGCCCCCATCCAATATGCGCGCCACGGCTTGGGAGCCCAGCGACACCATCCCACCGCCATCAGAATCATGCCGGCCGATATGGCTGGGAACAGCAGACGGCCCTGGGTTCCAGGCGTCAGGCTGGTCCAACGCACCAGCCCCGCTAAAAGCAAGGCAAACCACCCGGCCAGGAGCGTGAGCAGCCATACGTCCCGGGGAATCCGGGTGCTGCCTTGTCGCCAAATCCCCCACAGCAGCCCACCAGCAGCAACCAGGCTGATCGCATCCATAGCTCGGTACAGCCATCTTGGCACCAGGATGCTGAACCAGCCGAAGAGCGCCCAGTAGGAGATGCGCAACCCCTCGAACTCGCTGCTGAGCTGGCTTAACGTCGGCGGGGGATGACGCGGCCCAACGATCTGGATCATCACGTTGAGCCCCGTGGGATCCCCATACAGCCGCCAGTTACGCACGTACCACCAGGCCGAGATCAGCGATGCAATGCCGAATATGAGCAAACCATCACGCCACAGCCGGCGCCATCGGTGGCTCGTAGCCGCCCGGACGGCCAGGATCACCCCCGTCAGTGGCCATAGGAACAGGCCGCTGAGCTTGGCCAGGGCAGCCAGTCCCAGCGTCACCCCCAACGCCAGATCTACCTTGCCGTCCTTGCCTTGCAATACCTGGACCAACCACCACAAGCTCAATGTGGAGAGGAAGGTGATCGCGGCATCATTGCTCACAGCGGCATGGATGAAGTCGAACTGCGGGGTGAAGGCGACGAGCGCGGCTGCGCCGGACGCGATGACCGGCCGGTTGGGAAGCAGCCCTTGAGCCAGCTTAAACGTCAGGTAGACGGTACCTGCGCCCAGCAGCGTGGAGAACAGTCGAATCAGATGCATAGCCAACACGGTGCCGTGATAGGGCCACCGTTCCCGCGGTAGGTGAACGAACCGGTTTTTGTTGCCGGGCCGCGTTGGGTCGCCGATGTTGGCATGGGGGTTGAACCACAGCAGGCCGAGAGCGTCGCTGGTGTCAATCCAGCGTGTCAGGAGTGCCGCCGCAGCGTAGTACAGTGGTGGTTGGCTTCCCTCCTGGGCCCAGAGCGCGTTCTGCCCCGGCCGCTGTATGGGCAATCCGTCGCCATCGGCCAGATGCTTGATATAGAAGTAATGATGGAATTCATCCGGCGCCTCGAAGATCGGCACGGTGACGTTGTAGATCGTCGCCAGCACCAGATAAGCACCCAAGATCGCCCAGATCAGACGCGGCCGAGCGACGCGCCTAGGCCACCCCAAGCGCACGATAGACCTCCAGATGGCGAGCAGCGATGTCTTCCCAGCGGAAGGCCCCCGCTAGCTGGCGCGCTCCCCTGCCAATACGCTCTCGCAGTGCTGGATCAGCCATGAGGCGCTGTACAGCATCGGCGATGGCCGACGGATCGTCGGGCGGCACCAGCAGGACGTTTTGTCCATCGACCAGGCGGGGAATATGCAACGCGGTGGGCGAAGGTTGCTCGCCCGGGACGCGCGTCGTCACGATGGGAAGGCCGTGAGCCAGCGCGGCCATCAGGCTGCCTCGTCGAAATGATGCTCCATCTTTGTAGGGGAGGACGCAGACGTCAGCGGCCAGCAGGGATGCGGACACCTCTTCGTTGGGCACATACCCTGTCCAGGACACGCGTTCCTCCAACCCTAAGCGGTCGATCAGGTCTCGGACGCGCCCGAGATAAGCCGCGTTTGTGGGATCGCTGGCCCCCACCTGGCCACCGATCATAAGCAGGCGGACAGGCACTCTGCGCCGCACCAACTCGGCCAGAGCTAGCACGAGCGTTTCCCCACCCTTGGACGCATTCAGGAAACCGAAATAACACAGCAATACATCAGTCGGGTGCACATTCAGCCGTGCTCGCCACTCCTCTCGGTTATAGCCAGCAGGCGGCTTGGCGTGAATGTTGCTGCCGATGGGGATCAGATCCAGTACGCCGATCCCCCCAGCCGCCTGTAAGGTCTGAAAGTCCGCGGCGTTGGTCGTGATCACGACATCCGCAGCGCGCGCGAGGCGTAAGACGCTCCAGCGGCGTAGTGGACCGGCTTTGGGGAACAGGTAAGGGACTTTGAGATCGTGGAAGGTCACGGCCAGGCGCGGGCGGGCCTCGCTCTGGAGGAAGCGGGTAGGCACCAGGTTGATGGCGGGATGCATGCCGTAAGCTGCCGCCTGATACTGGATGTGCACGATCTCCGGTTGGATCGAGCGCACGAGGCTTTGTAGGGCGCGCCAACTCCGCCAGCCCCAACGAGCGACCCGGGCATGGACCACCGGCTCCGGCGCTCCCTCCGGCCCTGGAGGACGTTCTGTGTCGGCGGATTTCGAGGTCAGTACATGCACCTCCGTTCCCAGGGCGCCCAGCGCGACACCTAGCTCATGCGTGTAGTCTCCTACGCCGCCCTGCATGGGAGGATATTCGCCCGTGACCATCAACACGCGCATAGGACTATCCTTCCTCTCGTAGACCGGATCGTAGCACCTGGAAGTAGGTCGCCACGCGCTGACGACGCAACGGCCGCCGATGCCCAATGAGCCACTTGGCTGCCTCCTCCCCTAGTTGATAGACGTAGCTTGCCAGGAGGAACGCTCGCAGCAGTTCTGCCACCAGTTTACCGTGATACTTGCGGAAGTAGAGCACTTTGGACGCCTGAAAGTGGATATGTCGCGCTGCCACGACCTGTTCGCTGGATTTGCCCTCGTAATGGATGATCTGCGCGGAGGGTAGATACATGATCCGCCATCCAGCCAGGCGGGCTCTCCGACACCAATCTAGCTCTTCCGAGTACATGAAAAATCGCTCGTCGAAGCCGCCGACCTGCTCCACGGTCTGACGGCGGACCAACAAGGCTGCTCCTACTACCCAATCGACCTCCTGCTCCTCGTCGTCCGGGCGATCGGCTATGTAATAACGCCGGGCGGCTGGGTTTTCCGGCCACCACTGGTGTAGGATCGTGCTCTCCAGGAAAGCCGTTGCCAGGGTTGGGAAACGCCGCCGGGAGGGTTGGACGCTTCCGTCCGGATGGAGAAGCTGTGGCCCCAGCGCGCCCACATCTGGGTGGGCATCCATATAAGCCACCATCACTCGCAGCGCGTCTTTCAACACCCCCGTGTCCGGGTTCAGGAAGAGGATGTAACGGCCGGCCGCCTGATGGAGCGCCTGGTTGTTCGCTCGGGTGAAGCCGACGTTCTCCCGGTTGGCGATCACCGCGACCCAGGGGAACTCGCTTTCCAGCATGGATAAGCTCTCGTCCTGGGATGCGTTGTCCACCACGATGACCTCTGTTCTCATGCCCTGTTCGCCTGGACGCAAGGCAATCCCCGGCGACGAGGCGATGGATGCCAGGCAGCGCCGCAATAGGGGAGCCACGTTCCAGTTCACGATGAGCACGGAGAGATCGGTCACGCGCACCTATCCCACAAAAAGTGAGGGTTAGAGGCCCCTGCCCCTAACCCCGCCGGGACCGTTTCCCAAGCTACCAACGTCGCTCAACTACAAAATCGGCCAGGTGTGCCAAGGCGTCGCGGGCGGGCACGTCCGGTAGTTGAACCAACGCGTCCTTGGCCTTCCCCACGAACTGCCGTGCCTCCCGTTCCGCGGCGGCGATGGCTCCCGAGTTTCGGATCAGCTCCACAGCCTCTTCGAAATGCCCGTTGCCATTAATGCGTTCCTGCTCCAGGATGCGGATTAGCTCGGGTGCCCGTTCATCCTCTTGCAGGAAATAGAAGACCGGCAGCGTCACCGTGCCCTGACGCAGGTCACTTCCGGCCGGCTTCCCCATCACTTCCTCATCGCCGACGAAGTCCAGGATGTCGTCGATGATCTGGAAGGCCATGCCGAAGTTGTACCCGTACGCGCTGAGTAATTCTATGTACTTCTCCGGTGCTCCGCTGATGATCGCCCCGGACTCGGCCGCGGCCTGGAATAGCGATGCCGTCTTCGCGAAGATCCGGCGGTAATATTCCTCCTTCGGCTGTCCCCAGTCCATCGTGGAGAATAGCTGACGTAGCTCACCATCGCAGATGGTCGTCAGCGTGCGGGAGAAAATGCGAATTACGCGCGTGTTCTGTGTCTCCGCGGCGAGGTCGGCCGCCTGGGCGAAGAGGTAATCGCCTGCCAGAACGGTTGCCCCAGGGCTCCACTTCGCATTGAGGGTGGGATGGCCGCGTCGCAGGAGGGCACCGTCGATTACGTCATCGTGGACGAGAGTGGCTGTGTGTAACGTCTCCGCGGCCGCTGCTAAGGGTAGCACCTGGCGGATGTCGCACGGGTGGAACTTGGCTGCCAGTAAGGTGATCGCGGGGCGTAACCGCTTCCCACCTCGAAACAGCAGGTCGCCCAACGCCTGAGCGACCGGGGGAAAAGCTTGTGTTAACTTGGTGTGAATCATCTCCTCGACCATGTCGAGCTCCTCGCTCACCAGGTCAAGGATAGCCAATCGTGCCAATGCCCTCGTCTCCCTGTTCGGACCATATCAATCTCGTCCGAGCTCTTAAATATCTTATTTTCTTCAATATTTTACACGAACTCGCGGTTGATAGGAACTTTCCCCCTCTCAATCCCGAAGAGCCGGATTGCGTTGGATGTGGTTCGCCGTGCGACCTCATCTGGCAAGACTCCCTGCAGATGAGCGATGGCTTCCGCGATCAGGGGAAGGCGTGCGGGCTCGTTGCGACGGCCACGATAGGGATGCGGTGAGAGATATGGCGCATCCGTTTCCAGCAACATGTGATCCAGCGGAAGCCCGGAGACCAGTGCGTGTAGCCGACGTGCATTACGAAAGGTCACCGGGCCGCCTAATGCGATCACGAATCCCATCGCTTGACCTGCTTTCGCTATTGCCTGATCACCGGAGAAGGCGTGCAACACCCCTCGCCATCCGCTTGCGGGCGCATGGTGACGGCCGGCCCATGCTTCCAGGGTCGTCATCACCTCTTGCCAGGCGTCTCGGCAATGTATAATCACGGGCAAAGCCAGCTCGGCCGCCAGTTCAAGTTGTCGCTCGAAGGCCGCCCGTTGCACATCGCGCGGCGAGAGATCCCGGTAGAAGTCCAGGCCGATCTCGCCGATCGCGACGACGCGCGGGCGGTTCGCCAGGTCCCGCAGCTCGGCCAGGGCTGCCTCGTCCAGCGTATGCGCATCGTGTGGGTGTATCCCCACCGCGGCATAGACTCCCGGCTCCGCCTCTGCCAGCTTAACCGCCCGGCGGCTGGATGTCAGATCGACACCTGGGTTGATGATGATCTGGACGCCAGCCGCCTGGGCGCGAGAGAGCACGTCCGCCCGATCTTCATCGAATTGGGGAAAGTCCAAATGGCAATGCGAATCAATCAGCACGTGCCTTGTCCAACCCCGCGATCTTCAACCCTGCCTGCAGTATCGGCTGTACCTCTTCCGGATGCCGGGCCTCCGTGTATACCCGGATGATCGGCTCAGTGCCGGAGAAGCGGATCAGCAGCCACCCGCCGTCCGCTAGATAGTATTTGAACCCATCCGTCGTGTCGATGTGATCCACTTTGATGCCGGCGATCTGATCCGGCCTGGCCTCGGATACCCGGCGCAGGATCTCATCCCGTTTTTCCGCCGGGAATGGCGAGTCGATACGGCTGTAATAATGCGGTCCCACCTGGCTGAAGAGGTGCTCGATCAGTTGCGTCACCGATTTGCCCGTCCGCACGATCAGGTCCAACATGTACAGGCCGGCGAGGATGCCATCGCGCTCTGGGATGTGGTTGCGGAAAGCATAGCCGCCGCTCTCCTCACCCCCGACGAGCGCGTTCACTTCCAGCATCTTCGGCGCCACGTATTTGAATCCCACGCCCGTCTGGTATACCGGCACGTTGTAGATCTCCCCCAGCCGTTCCAGCATTGAGGTAGTGGAGACCGTCTTGACGATGGGGCCGCGCTGGCCGCGTACCTCCAGCAGGTACATGGCGATCAGCCCATACACACGCAGTTGATCCACGAAGTTGCCTGTCTCGTCAATGACGCCTAGCCGATCGGCGTCGCCGTCCGTGACGATGCCAACATCCGCTTTCACCTCGCGCACCTTTGCCATACAGGGGTCCACGTTGGGACGGATGGGCTCCGGCCGCTGCATATCTGGGAAGAGCGGATTGCGCTCCTGATGGATGGAAACCACCCGCGTCCGTCCTCCGCTTAGCAGCCGTTCGAACCAACCCGCTCCGTTTCCCCACATCGCATCGGCTACGACCGTCAGTCCGGCCTGCCGTAACGATTCCAGGTCCACCAGGCGGTTTAGCTGCTCGATATATAGCGGAGCGGGGTCGAAATACTCGACCAGCCCTTTCTCCAGTGCCTCATCTAGATCCACACGGGGCACTTGATCCTCGGACTCCGGGATCAGCGATTCGATCTCGGTCAGGCCCTCGGGATCCACGGCCGCGCCCGTCTCGTCGCGGACCTTGAAGCCGTTGTCCATAGGGGGGTTGTGGCTGGCCGTGATATTCACCGCGCCAGCCATTCCCCTGGCCACAGCATTGTAAGTAATTGCAGGGGTTGGTGTAGCCGACTTCGTGAGGAATGCCCGGATGCCATTTCCGGCCATGACCTCGGCCACGGCCGCTGCGAAATGCTCCGAGCCAAATCGCCTGTCGTATCCTACAACCACACCTCTATCCGCGTGTCCTAACCGCTTTAGATAGCTGGCAAATCCTTGCGCACAACGACGTACGTTCGCAAATGTGTAATCGTCGGCGATTCGTCCTCGCCATCCGTCGGTACCGAAGTGAATCCTCGTTGTCACCATACACCCTCCCCAGGATAGGTCGATAGCGAAACGCCGGTGATGGCCCTCTGCACGTCATCAGGCCGAGGCTCCATCCCCGGCGGGAGCGCGATCATGATTGCTTCATCTCGGCTTGCAACATCTCCATGTCCGCATCTACCATCATACGCACCAGCTCTCGGAAGCTCACCGTGGGTTCCCACCCCAGCACTCGCCGGGCTTTGCTGGCATCCCCAACCAGCAGGTCCACCTCCGCCGGCCGGTAGAAGCGGGGATCGGACACCACATACTTCTCCCAATCCAGGTCCAGATAGCCGAAGGCCTCCTGGCACAGCTCCTTCACCGAGTGCGTCTCTCCGGTGGCGATCACGTAGTCATCTGGTTGATCCTGCTGTAGCATCAGCCACATGGCGCGCACGTAGTCCCCCGCGTATCCCCAGTCCCGTCGAGCCTCCAGGTTCCCCAGCCGCAGCTCGTTCGCCAACCCCAGCTTGATTCGGGCAGCGCCATACGTCACCTTGTGGGTCACGAACTCCAGACCACGACGGGGCGACTCGTGGTTAAAGAGGATGCCAGAGCAGGCGAACAGCCCATAGCTTTCCCGGTAGTTCACGGTGATCCAATGGCCGTATACCTTGGCCACACCGTATGGACTGCGAGGATGGAAGGGCGTATTCTCGTTTTGGGGAACCGCACGTACCTTGCCGAACATCTCCGAGCTGGAAGCCTGGTAGAAGCGGATCTTCGGGTCGACAATGCGAATGGCATCCAGCACTCGCGTAACCCCTAACGCGGTGAATTCCCCCGTCAGAACCGGTTGCTCGAAGGAGGTGGGGACGAAGGACTGGGCTGCCAGGTTGTATACCTCATCCGGACGATGCTCCTGCAGGATGTTGATGAGCGACACCTGGTCCAGCAGGTCGCCCTGGACCAGGGTGATTTGATCCTGAATATGGTGGATGCGATCGAAGTTCAGGGTGCTGGTGCGACGCACCATACCAATGACTTCATATCCCTTCGATAGGAGAAACTCGGCCAGATAGGAGCCATCCTGCCCGGTGATACCGGTGATTAATGCTTTCGGCATAGGTCTCCCTTTCCACTCGTCTAGGCGCGTACCCGGGCGCGCCACTCATCGAGGACATCGCGCAGGCTCTGTTCAAACGGGATAAGCGGTTCCCAGCCAGTGCGTTCCCGGAGACGCGATATATCGGCGACCAGCTTAGGGACCTCGGCTGGACGCACGCGCTCCGGATCCACGCGAATCTCGATATCCATGCCTGTGAAGGAGATCAGGCGCTCCACGATCTCGCGCACTGAGTGCGCTACCCCTGCTCCCACGTTGTAAACCTGTCCCGGCTCTCCCGCGGTCAGCGCCAGCCGGTAGGCCCGGACCACATCCCTTACGTCACTGAAGTCACGCTCCACGTCCAGGTTACCGACATACACCACCGGCGGGCGTACTCCTGTCTCCGCCTCAGCCACCTGCTGGGCGAAGTCCGGGACGACGAACCCCAGTCGCTGCCTCGGGCCGATGTGATTAAATGGGCGTACCCGAACGACGAAAACTTGGTAAGCGAGATGATACTGCAACCCCAGAAAATCCTGGGCGATCTTGCTCACGCCATATGGATTCAGTGGTCGTAGAGGCGTGTCCTCCGTCACCGGGAGCTGCTCCGGGCGAACAAGCCCATACTCCTCGCTGGATCCCACCACGAGCACGCGGCTGTTCAGCCCTAGTCGGACCACGGATTCCAGAACATTCACCTGTAGTTGGATGTTAACCTTTAGGGTGCCCCACGGGTCACTGCGAGAGAGCGAGGGAATAGGTTGTGCGGCCAGGTGGAAGATGTAATCCGGCCTGACCTCATCCAGGATAGCCGTTACCGTATCCGGCTGGGATAGGTCAGCCGGGTACAGCTTCAACCGGCTCCTTATATGGTCGATGTTGCTCTCATCACCGTAGAGTGTACCGGCGACTGTCCAGTCCGTCTCGGTTAAGAGATACTCAGCCAGATGACTACCCACGAACCCGGAGATCCCGGTAATGAGAGCTTGAGCCACATCCACCCTCCTGGATTGGTCGACAACAGCGGTCACCATTATACCCCAGCGCTTAGCCGATAGCAAAGCACATGAGCAGTTGCACACCGCATAACGATGAAAATGGACGGTCGATACCGATGGGCATAAGAACGCAGATGACGCTGATGCACGCAGATCCTCACGGATCATCCCGATTTTACCTCTTTCATCTGCGTAGATCGGCTCCTTCTGCGTCATCAGCGTTCATCCATTCTATTTACGGAACAGCAGTTACTTCTCTCAGTGGCTGCTCGCCGCGGGGGTAGGAGGGAGGGTATCATGTATCCCATGGCGTGCCCCTTTGCTCGGGGCATTCTTTTGTGCTATCATAGCTTCGTAAGTAAGGAGGATGCGTTGCCATGCCTATTTGTCCAAATTGCGGCACTTGGAATCCAGACGACAAACGCGTATGCTGGCGTTGTGGCACGCCCTTACCCAAACCTCAACCCAAAAAGCGTCGTAAGCCGATTATGCTTTGGGGAATGCCCCTGTGGACCTGGGTGGTCCTGGCGCTTATGACGATTGTGTTGTTGGCAGGCCAGTGCGGCCTCATGCAGACGATGCCACACTGAGTCGCTAGACGATCTCGTCGATGCTCTCCGTAGAGGTGTGCCTGAAGTCAGATGAAACGCCGCGCGGCTTGGGGATCCATCATTAGATGGGACACTCCATGCCACGGGTTGGTCCCATATGGTGGTCGGATGTTCCCCTGGAGATCTCAAACGTGCTTCTCCACGATATAGGGAGGGGATTCTTTTTGTTTCGTGGCACGGGGTGGGCGATGGCTTCTCGGGCTCCTTCCAAGTTGCGGTCATGACCTCTCTGCTTCCTGAGCGGCAAGACATCGCGGACCGGCTGCTAGCGTGGGCACACGATCACCTGCGCGATCTGCCTTGGCGTCGGGCGAGGTCCTCCTATCAGGTCTGGGTATCCGAGGTTATGCTTCAGCAGACGCGGGTGACCACGGTGGTGCCCTATTTTGATCGGTGGATGCGCCGATTCCCGACTATACATGCTTTGGCGGCCGCGTCGCTTGATGATGTGCTGAAGGCGTGGGAGGGGTTGGGGTATTATGCCCGGGCGCGTAATCTGCACAAAGCGGCTCGGCAGATCGTTCGGGAGCATGGTGGACATCTACCCGCTGATCGCGATGAGCTTTTGAAGCTTCCCGGCATTGGCCCTTACACGGCAGGAGCCATTCTCAGCATCGCCTTCGGACGGGACGAGCCAGTGTTGGACGGCAATGTGCGCCGTGTGCTGTGTCGCGTCTTCAATATCAGGGAGGATCCTCATCGATCGGCTGTGCAACGCCATCTCTGGTCTCTAGCGCGAGCGTTGCTTCCCCCTGGCCGGGCGGGTGAGTTCAATCAGGCGATGATGGACTTGGGCGCTACCGTGTGCACTGTGCGGGGCCCCGATTGTGCCCATTGCCCGCTGGCCGATGTATGCGAGGCTGCCCACCTGGGCATTCAATCCCAACGCCCGGTTTCCTCCCGGCGTCCCCGGATTCCCCACTATGAGGTCACCGCCGCCGTCATCTGGCGCGATGGTCAGGTCCTCATCACACGTCGGCCTTATGATCGTATGTTGGGTGGGCTGTGGGAGTTCCCCGGAGGTAAACGCGAACCGGGGGAGAGCCTGGTCGCCTGCCTGGAACGAGAGATCCGGGAGGAATTGGGGATCGAGATCATCGTGGATGGTCCGCTCCCACCTGTGAAGCACACCTATTCTCATTTCCGCATCACTTTATATCCCTTTCACTGCCGAATCCGCTCGGGGAGCCCTCAATCGTTGGAGTGTGCTGATTGGAGGTGGGTGACACTGGACCAGTTCTCCCATTTTGCTTTTTCCGCAGCGGATTTACGGATCATCGCCAACTTGTGTGCGTCACAGGAGGAATCACATGCCTGAAGTCATCGCGCTTGGGGAAGCATTGGTTGAGGTCATGCGTCCCGGGAAGGGGATCCCGCTGGATCGCCCCAGCGTCTTCCTGGGCCCTTATCCCAGCGGTGCCCCCGCGATCTTCGCGGACGCGGTGGCCCGACTGGGCATGTCGAGCGGCTTTATCGGCTGTGTGGGCGCTGACCCGTTTGGAAGGTGCTTAACCGATCGGTTACAAGCGGATGGCGTGGATGCATCCCGGGTTGAGGTTGTCACCGATGCGGCTACGGGGGTGGCCTTTGTGGGCTACGACGAGGAAGGTGGTCGCCAGTTCGTGTTCCACATTGCTGGGGCAGCCGCCGGCCGCTTGGGGCCGGAACACGTGGATGCGGGCTACATTCAGGGCGCTCGTTGGTTGCACATTACGGGTTCCTCATTGGCGGTCAGCGAACGTATGCGGGATGCCTGCTATAAGGCTGTGGAATTTGCAACCCAGGCGGGACTCATGATCTCGTTCGACCCTAACCTGCGCGCGGAGCTCATGGATCCGGACGACGTCCGTCGTCTGGTAGAGCCTGTACTGACCCACGCCTCAATTGTGCTCCCCAGCGGCGCGGAGGCCCGTCTGCTTGCCGGTGAGGAGAGTGATGACGCCGCATGTTGGGCGTTGCTGGAGCGGGGGGTTCAGATCGTGGCACTCAAGCGCGGGGCTGCCGGAAGCGCAATCTTTGCTCGAGGCGAGCGGATCGAGGTGCCAGGATTCCAGGTGTCGGAGGTGGACCCGACGGGGGCGGGAGACTGCTACGCGGCCGGGCTGGCCGTTGCCCTGCTGCAAGGCTTGGATGTCGTCCAGGCAGCTCGGTTCGCCAACGCCGTGGGTGCTTTAGCGGTGACACAACAGGGGCCGATGGAAGGCGCCCCGATGCAAGAAGATGTAGCACGTTTATTGAGTACCTAGATGAACCGGGTAAACACTCATTCTATGGAGGTCTGAGTATAACTCATGCATCCCAAGCTCCGCCCTTTGCACATACAGCCCATTATCCATCAGGGGCGACAATCCTTGATGTTGCAGGATCCGCTCCAGATCTCCCAGCGGGTCATCGTCCTTCCTTACCGCTTGGCGCCCTTCCTGTCCTTGTGTGATGGTACGCGCGATCTTGATGGACTACGCGCCAGCCTGGCTGTGCGCGGTGGTCTCTATCTGACTACCAGTGAGCTAGAGCATCTTGTTCAGCAATTGGATGAGGCGCTCATGTTAGACAACGAGCGTTTCGCTCTGGCGCGTGAGCAAGCGCTGGCTGAATACCGGGCGGCGCCTCATCGTCGCCCAGCCTTGGCCAATGCCTCCTATCCCGCCGATGCAGAGGCATTGCGCGCGTATTTCGATCAGCTCATGAGCCAGGTGTCGCAGGATGGCCCCGCCGACCCACGGATACGCGCCGTCATCAGCCCGCATATCGACTATCAGCGAGGTGGGCCTGTCTACGCTCGAACGTGGGCTCAGGCTGCAGCCGCCGCAGCTCAGGCGGATCTGGCCGTGATCTTCGGGACAGATCACAGTGGGGGGGGAGGGACACATCACGCTCACACGTCAGTCGTATGCGACACCCTTCGGCGTGTTGCCTACCGATCTGGAAATCGTGGATACGTTGGCGGAGGCTATCGGTCCGGAGGAAGCCTTTGCGGAAGAGTTGCATCACCGCAATGAGCACTCAATTGAGTTGGCGTTGAATTGGTTGCACTACGCCCTGGATGGCCGAAGCATTCCCGTTGTGCCCATTCTGTGCGGCTCCTTGCATCACTACATCCAGTCGGGTGGCGATCCGATCACAGACCCGGTTGTCTGGGCAACCGTGCGCACTCTACGTCAGGCGACGGCTGGACGACGCGTGCTATGGGTTGCCGCGGCTGATTTCGCCCATGTGGGGCCAGCCTTTGGCGATCCACAGCCATTGGACCTGGTCATCCGGGCTCGCCTGCGAGCAGCGGATGAGCGGCTGCTTGACGCCATTCAGGCGGGCGATCCTGATGCCTTTTTCAAAGAGGTTCAGGCCGAGCAAGATCGCTGGCATGTGTGTGGCATTACCCCCATCTACTTGACATTGCAGATGATCGCGCCGGCCAATGGCAGGCTGATCACGCGTGAGGAGTGTCCGGCCGACGCGGAGAATCACTCCGTGGTCACTATCGCCGGTGTGACTTTGCGCTAAGTGGCACCTCAAAGAACGCTGAGAACGTATCCCTTTGCAATCAGGCATTAGGCCCCAAGCGCTTGTATTGAGTGCGTCTTCACCCACATCGCTCACCGGATGCCAATAAGTTCTGGTGGGGGAGCGGTGAACAGTCTCCATGAGCAGTTGCACACCGCATAACGATGAAAATGGACGGTCGATGCCGATGAGCATAAGAACGCAGATGACGCTGATGCACGCAGATCCTCACGGACCATCCCGA
>JAGHDS010000010.1 GCA_021159845.1 Anaerolineae bacterium | reverse complement strand
GGTTGGAGAAGAAACTACGGTCGGGCGCCTTTGTGGTCACGGCTGAGGTGACGCCCCCCCTGTCGGCCACGGGGCGGCCGATCAACCGCAAAGTGCGCATGATCGCTGATTATGTTGATGCAGCCAACTTCACGGATAACCCATCTGCGACGCCGCGAATGTCCAGCCTGGCGGCCGCGCTTGTGTGCCAGCAATGCGAGATAGAAGCCGTCTACCAGATGGCGGCGCGCGACCGCACCCGCATGTCCTTGCAATCAGATGCGATCGGGGCTAGCGCCGCGGGTGTGCGCAACATCCTCTGCATCACCGGCGACCACCCCCGATTGGGGCCAGCTCCCATGTCCAAGCTGGAGCCTGTGGACCTCGACTCCATCCAGATGCTGTGGATCCTGCGGCGGATGCGGGATGAGGGTAAGTACCTGGACGGCCGCAAGCTCAAAACCCCGCCGAAGTACTTTCTGGGTGCTGCCGCATCGCCATATGCATCTATCCCCAGATACCAGGCCCTACGCGCGGAGAAGAAGATCAATGCTGGCGCTCAGTTCTTCCAAACCCAGCTTGTCTACGATTTCGGTCCATTCGAGGCGTGGTTGGAAGAGCTGGACAAGCGCAATTTACTGGGGCGCGTCTACATCCTGGCCGGCGTCGGGCCGCTGCGCAGCGTCCGCGCGGCTCACTACATGAACGACGAGGTACCGGGCGTGGTCATCCCCAAGCCCGTCATGGATCGCATGGAAAACGCGGCCGATCCTGCTGAGGAGGGCATCCAAATCGCTTTGGAGATCATCGATCGCCTCAAGCGCACCCCAGGCATCTCCGGCATCCATATCATGGCGGTCGGATGGGAACAGGTGATCCCCCGCCTCGTCACGGAATCCGGCCTGCGCCAGGTCCCAGAGCCCGCCCGCGTTGAGGCAGATTAGCCAGGCCGCGCCCTATCTAAGACCAATCCGAGGCGCTCTTACATGATCCTAGGCGTAGACATCGGCGGCACCTTCACCGACTTCATCGCCGTCCGCAACGGTCAGCTCCTCGTGCACAAACGCCCCAGTACGGCAGCCGACCCGTCTGAAGCGCTGGTAGCCGGCCTCGCCGAGATGGGCCTGTCCACGCGAACCCCCATCGTCCACGGGTCCACCGTGGCCACCAACGCGGTGTTGGAGGGGAAAGGAGCTCGCACAGCCTTAATCACCACCGCGGGCTTCCGGGACATACTGACCATCGGGCGACAGGATCGCCCGGCGCTCTACGATTGGGATGCCCAACCGCCCGCGCCTCTGGTTCCCCCGGAGCTGACATTCGAGGCACATGAACGGGTGGACGCCCAGGGCCGGGTTCTGCAAGCGCTCGACCCGACCGAGGTCGAGCGCTTGGCACAGGCACTTGACGAGGCCGGCGTGGAATCCGTCGCGGTCTCCCTGCTTTTCTCCTTCCTGGCCCCCGAGCATGAACAGCAGATTGCCCAGTGCCTGGGAGAGCGATGGCCACTCTCCCTCTCCAGCGATGTGCTGCCCGAGTTCCGCGAGTTCGAGCGGACGAGTACGACTGTCCTCAATGCCTATGTCATGCCGCTCATGGCCGACTACCTGGGCCGATTATCTCGCGCTCTCTCGGGCGAGCTCCGGATCATGCAGTCGTCCGGTGGCAGCATCAGCGCCGGGCTGGCAGCCCGCCAGCCGGTACGCACGATCCTGTCCGGCCCTGCCGGCGGTGTGGCGGGCGCCTTCGCTATAGCCACACGCGCTGGGTTTGATCACATCATCACGCTGGACATGGGCGGGACCTCGGCCGACGTGTCGCTCTGCCCCGGGCGGCTCCAATACACGACCGAGTACCGCATCGGCGGCTGGCCGGTAGGCGTGCCCGTCATCGACATCCACACCGTAGGGGCAGGCGGCGGCTCCATCGCCCGCGTGGACGAGGGAGGAGCATTGCACGTGGGCCCTGAGTCCGCGGGGGCTGACCCGGGACCAGCCTGCTATGGCAAGGGGCGTCAGCCCACAGTGACTGACGCTAACGTAGTCCTGGGGCGCATACAGCCGGATCACTTCCTGGGCGGCCGAATGCGACTGAACGCGGAGCGGGCGAGATCCGCCATGGCTCAGCTGGGGCAGGCGCTGGGCAGCGACGCCGAAGGATCCGCGCTGGGAGTGGTGCGGGTCGCCAACGCGACGATGGAACGGGCGATCCGTGTGATCTCGGTCGAGCGTGGCTTCGACCCCCGTCGGTTTGCGCTGGTGGCCTTTGGGGGTGCCGGTCCGCTGCACGCGCCGGCGCTGGCCGAGGCGCTCCGTATCCCAGTTGTGCTCATCCCAAGACATCCCGGCCTGACATCCGCCCTCGGGCTGCTCCTGGCCGACGTCGTAAAGGATCACTCCCGCACGGTGATGTGGGGCCAGGCTCAGGCCACAGGCGACCTCCTGGCATCCGCTTATCGGCAGATGGAGACTCAGGCATGGGAGACGTGGGAGTCGGAGGGATTGCCCAGGCTCCATGTGCAGGTGGAGCGAGCAATGGACGTTCGTTACATCGGTCAATCCTACGAGTTGACAGTCCCCTATGACCCGGAAACAGAGCCGCTGAAGGCTGCGATCCAGCGATTCCATGTCGCGCACCAGGCTCGCTTCCAACACGCCCACCCGGATCGCCCGGTGGAGATCGTGACGCTGCGCGTGCGGCTCCGGCTACCCGCGCCCACGCTCGATCTTCAGTGGTCCGGTGGAAGCCAGTCTCCCGATCCCATCGCCGTCCGCCCGGTGCGTTGGAACCAGGGATGGTTGGACACACCACTGTTCCAACGGGACGATCTGGCGAGCGGCGTCCAACTGTCCGGCCCTGCCCTGGTCGTACAACTCGACAGCACGGTGCCCATTCCCCCCGGCTGGCAGGCCGAAGTGGACGGCTGGGGCAACCTCGTCCTGAGGAGACGCGATGTTTGATCGCTCATCTACCATGCAGCCAGACCCGGTCAGCCTGGAGATCTTCCGTCACCTCTTCGCCGCCGTCGCCGAGGAGATGGGGGTGACGCTGGGACGCACAGCTTATTCCCCGAATATCAAGGAACGGCGGGACTTCTCGTGTGCCCTGTTCGACGACCGCGGCCAAATGGTGGCACAGGCGGCTCACATCCCGGTCCACCTGGGCTCCATGCCAGCCTCTGTGCAGGCTGCTCTGAATGCGGTGGAACGCTGGCAGCCCGGTGATGTGGTGATCTTAAACGACCCGTTTCTGGGGGGGACGCATCTGCCCGACATCACGCTGGTGTCGCCCGTCTTCCTGCCCGGCGAAGCTGATGCACCCGCCTATTTCGTCGCCAGCCGAGCCCATCACGCCGACGTGGGTGGCATGGCCCCCGGCTCCATGTCCACCGCCAGCGAGATCTACCAGGAGGGCCTGATCATCCCTCCCATGCGTCTGGCTGAAGCGGGCCGGCTACGTGACGACCTGATCGACCTGATCTGCCGCAACGTGCGCACGCCTGAGGAACGACGCGGCGATTTGGATGCACAGTTGGCCGCCCATCGCGTGGGGGAAGCTCGCTTGCTGGAGTTAGTGGAACGCTATGGGCCGGCTACGGTGCAGGCCCACGCGGCCGCCCTGCTGGATTACGCCGAACGGCTGACCAGGGCCCGAATCGCCGACATCCCGGACGGCACGTATCGGTTCATCGATTACATGGATGACGACGGACGCGCGGAGGAGCCGGTCCCCATCCAGGTGGCGATCACCGTGGCTGGGGACGAACTTACAGTGGACTTCACCGGTACGGCCCAACAGCGCCCTGGCCCTATCAACTGTCCGCTGGCCGTGACCCAATCGGCCGTGCTATACGTGCTCCACTGCCTGTTCGGCGGCGATGTACCAGCGAACGCCGGGGTCAGCAGGCCTGTACAGGTGATCGCGCCGCCGGGCAGCCTGGTGAATGCGACGCCGCCAGCGGCCGTGGCTGGCGGCAACGTGGAGACGTCACAGCGGATCGTGGACGCCCTGCTAGGCGCGCTGGCTCAGGCGCTGCCCGAACGCATCCCCGCGGCCAGCCAGGGGACAATGAACAACCTGGCAGCCGGCGGCTTCGATGCTGACCGCGAGAGGTCCTTTGCTTACTACGAGACATTAGGGGGCGGAGGGGGCGGACGCCCGACCGGGCCGGGGGTGTCGGGACGCCACAGCCACATGACGAACACGCTTAACACGCCAATAGAGGCCATCGAGTTCTCCCTGCCGTTACGAGTGCGCCGCTATGCGCTCCGACCAGGCTCTGGCGGGGCTGGTCGTCACTCCGGCGGCGATGGCATCATACGAGAGATCGAATTTCTGGCCCCAGCGACGGTTAGCCTGCTCACGGAACGTCGTCGGCTGGCGCCCTACGGGTTACACGGCGGAAGTCCGGGCGCGCGCGGCCGCAATCGGCTGCGAAGAGCGGGCTCGTCTTTGGAGGAGACTCTCCCAGGGAAAGTCACGTTCGAGGTGGCCGTGGGCGATGTGCTGACCGTGGAGACGCCAGGAGGCGGCGGATGGGGAGTCCCCGCCGG
>JAGHDS010000455.1 GCA_021159845.1 Anaerolineae bacterium | reverse complement strand
CGCTCCCGGTCGATGATCTTCTCCACGATCTCGGGGGTGAGGGGTTCCACATATGTAGCATCGGCCATCTCAGGATCGGTCATGATCGTGGCCGGGTTCGAGTTGACCAGGATGACCCGGTATCCCTCGCGTTTCAGCGCCTTGATCGCCTGCGTGCCGGAATAATCGAATTCGCACGCCTGGCCGATGATGATGGGGCCAGAGCCAATTACCAGGATCGAGTGGATATCGGTTCGCTTTGGCATACACTTATCTCCGAGAAGTGCGGCAGGATAGCATTTGGGCGATTCATCCTTTCTCGTTTGCTGCATTCAACACACGCGAGTATAGCTGTGGGCTCACCCTGAACCCCGCTTTAATTTTGATGATTCGGTTTACGCCACGCCCTCGTAGAGGCTGACTACATCCCGTAGCATGGCCGCGGCCGTCGGCATCGGTCCCCGCTCGTCTACCTTGGCGAACTGCACCCCCATGATGTCCGTGTGCCACACAATCCCCATCTCCCACCCCATCACCGATGCCAGAGGGTGATCCAGGGGAAGCGCGGCCGGATGCACGGAGAGCCGGTACTCATCATCCGCCCGGTGTGCCACGGCGACTAGCTTAATCGTCTGCCCCCTCGCTCGAGCTGCCGCCAGGTCATCCGGCGTGATGTGCTGGATCCCCAAAACGTCCACATCCTCCAGTGTTGCCGGGATTCCCAACACGGCATTGGCGATGATGACCAGCTTGCTCGCCGTATCCCAGCCCTTGATATCCAACGACGGGTCCGCCTCAGCCACCCCCTCTGATTGAGCTTCTGCCAGGGCTTTGGGGAAGCTGCGCCCCTGTTCCATCGCGCTGAGGATATAGTTCGTCGTCGAGTTCAGCACCCCTTCGACCCGCTGGATCTCGCAAGCCGTCCAATCCCGTTGTCCCATATTGACGACGGGAAGCGCGCCGCACACCGTGGCGGAGAAGCGCAGAGCGGTCTGGTGCGCCTGTGCAAGGTCCATAAGCTCCCGGTAGGCCAGTACCACTGGCGCTTTGTTGGCCAATACGACCGGGATGCCGCTCTCCAGAGCAGCCCGGTCGCAATCCAACCCTGGTTGTCCAGTACGCAAGTCCACAGGGGATGCATCCAAGACCACATCCGCGTTGACCTGCCGGACCATCTCCACAGCGGGCACACCCCGATGCCCCAGTCGCGGGTATTCCCCGGCTCCCAGTCCCCTACGCTTGCGGCGCAATACGTTCGCGTGGTCGATACGCCCGTCACCAAAAGCTACCCCGGTGGAGTCGGCCACCCCGACCAGGACGAGCTCTAGCCCGTATCGCCTTCGCAACACCCGTCGTTTAACGGTCATCAGCTCCAAGAAGGCCCGGCCGACGTGACCAAGCCCTATCAGAGCGATGCGTACTGTGCGTGTCATCTCCGCATCAGCTCCACAAACCGACCGAACAAGTAATCCGCGTCGTGCGGCCCCGGGCTGGCTTCCGGATGGTACTGGACGGAGAAAACGGGACGATCCTTGAGGCGCATCCCCTCAACCGTCCCGTCGTTCAGGTTCCAGTGGGTGATCTCTACTAACGCCGGGTCCAGGCTGTCTGGGTCCACGGCGTAGTTATGATTTTGAGCCGTGATTTGAACAACTCCAGTCGCCTGATCCCGAACGGGCTGGTTGCCACCATGATGGCCAAACTTGAGCTTGTACGTACGGCCACCCAGCGCCCGGCCCAGGATCTGGTGCCCCAGACAGATCCCGAATATAGGGAGGCCGGTCTCCAGCAGCTTCGCCACGACTTCAGCGGCATAAGGAAGCCCGGCAGGATCGCCCGGGCCGTTGGAGAGGAAGACACCATCGGGAGATAGAGCCAGCACCTCTTCAGCCGGCGTGGTCGCTGGCACCACCGTCACGTGGCATCCGTGGTCCACCATTCGGCGCAGGATATTCCATTTGATGCCAAAGTCATACGCCACGACGTGGAATGGGTGTTTCTCAGCCGGCTGGAAGCCATGCGGCTCGAACTGGCGGATGCTCCCTTGAGTCCAAGGATACGGCCGAGAGCACGTGACCTCCCGGACCATATCCCGACCTTCCAATCCCTCCCACGCCCGTGCCATGGCGATGAGCTCATCGGCTGTAGCCCCCGCCGTGGATAAGGCGGCTTTCATAGCCCCCTGCTCGCGAATATGGCGGGTCAATGCTCGTGTGTCCACCTCACTCAGGCCAGGGATGTCGTAGCGCGCCAGGTACTCCGGCAGCGACTCCGTAGCACGCCAGTTGGAGACCACCGGGCTGACCTCGTGTACAATGAACGCCTGGACCTGAGGCCGCTCGCTTTCCACATCCTCTGGGTTCACCCCCACATTCCCAACGTGGGATACCGTCATCGCGACCATCTGTCCACGGTACGAGGGATCGGTCAAGATTTCCTGATACCCGGTCATGGAAGTGTTGAAGACCACCTCACCGACCACCGTTGCCTCAGCACCGAACCCTTCCCCCTCGAAAACCGTGCCATCCTCTAGCGCCAGCAGTCCTTTCATCTCACCCCTTGCATCTGCACGCTTACGTCGATCGTGATCATCCGCCTCATTCTATCACTTTTCCATCGCGGAGGCGAAGTTGCGTCGCCACGCCGCTGGGACAGTGTCGCGCAGGAACTGTGACCACCGAGGTGAGGATGTCTCCTCCGGTGCAACCTCCTCCAAATTAAAGAGCACGGCGATTTCATCACAGTGGTGGAATTTGGGACAGTAGATGCACTCCTGCCAGATCTTGGGGCTGATCTCCCAACGATCCACCACCTGGAACCCTAGTCTCTCAAAAAGATGCGGTCGCAACGTTAGTGCGCATACCTGAGCGATGCCTGCCTCACGCGCAGTGTCAAGGAGATATCGTACCAGAGCGCTGCCGATGCCATGTCCTTGCATCTCGGGTGCGACGGCCAGGGAGCGCACCTCGGCCAGGCTTGGACTGAGGCGCGCCAGCCCGGCGCAACCTATAACCCGCCCCTCGTATTCCGCCACGACGAAGTCAGCCAGGTGTTGGAGCAGTTGTTCCTCAGAGCGTGGCAGCATGAGATTCTGCGCCGCATACCGGTTGATTAGCTCCGACATGGCTTTCACATCCTCCGCCCTGGCCGGCCGCATGATCACATCCACGCCATCCGCATGTTCG
>JAGHDS010000033.1 GCA_021159845.1 Anaerolineae bacterium | reverse complement strand
GAGCGATTGCGTACGAGTCCCCATCCGTCGGCCAGTTCGTGACCGGATGGGACGTGACCCCAACGATCAACGGGGAACCCATTCAACTCCACGGCTATCCGCTGGTGGACAGCCCTTGGGCACACTCCGATTTTGGCTCAGGGGAACTAACCATTCGCTATGGCGATGAGGTATATGAGATCTGGTTCAATCAGTGAGGTTGGAGCTTTCACCGCAGAGATGTCCTAAGTTTTGTCAAGAGGATGCACATTACCAAGTGAATGGCGAATCATTGGAAGCAGACAATACAAAGCTCTGCGGCGCTTGGGTAGGTGCTTGACACCGCCGCAGAGTATGCTCAAAGGAAACAGGATAGGCTTCCTCCCACCCATTTATCCCGGCAGCGGTGCGCTCAACCGTTGAGGAAGCTTAGTGATTCCCCGACGAGGAGAAGGAGTATGTCACAGGGTGAAGCAGCGTATCCAGGCCAGACGTGGGAAACCCGATCGCCAAAGGATGTTGGGCTCCGGCGAGAGAAGCTGGACGCGCTAAGCGAGCTGGTCGGCGGCTTCGGTTGCGTGATCCGGCATGGCTATCTGGTCTACACCTGGGGTGATGCCACACGAAGCATGGACGTGGCCTCGGCCGTAAAGCCAGTCATCAGCACGTTGTTGCTCTTCGCCGTACAGGAAGGCAAGATCGGGAGCGTGGACGATCCGGTGGCCGAATTCGAGCCGCGCCTGAAGACGTTGAACAACGGCAAGGACGCAGGCATCACCTGGCGACACCTCGCCTCGCAAACCTCGGGCTACGGCCTGACCGAAGCGCCCGGCGAGGCATGGGCGTACAATGACTACGCGCTCGCGCTCTACTACGACGTGTTGATGGGGAAAGTATTCCGGGACGACGGCACGCACGTTCTCAAGACACGACTGGGAGACGTACTGGGGTTCGAGGACCCATACACATTCGAGGCATTTGGCCCCAGCGATCGCCCGGGCCGGCTGGCTATCTCGCCGCGCGACTTCGCCCGTTTCGGGCTCTTTTACCTGCGCGGCGGGCGCTGGCGGGGGCGGCAGGTTCTGGCTCCCAAGTTCATCCACATGGCTCTCCACAGCATCGTGCCGCCGAGCACGCCACGGAGCAAGGGGATCGACGCGGAGATGCTCCCTGGCCAGCGGTCGCTGGGTGGCGGGAAGACGATCACGCCCATTGGCCCCGGCTACTACAGTTTCAACTGGTGGCTCAATGGATTGGACAGCCAGGGAAGGCGATTATACGTGGATGCGCCGCCAGATACCTATGTGGCCAGCGGGCACGGCGGCAAACGTGCTCTGTGGGTCATCCCCAGCATGGATCTTATCGTCTGCTGGAATGACACTCAGGTGAGCGACCACGATGCCAGCCCCGGTAACCCAAACACACTATGCAATCAAGCCGTCCGGCTCATGAAGGAGGCAGTGCAAGATGGCGCGTAACACCCGCGTCTCGATCCAGGGCAATCGTTGGCACATCAACGACAAGGTCACCTATCCCAGGGCGCCAGCCGAGGGCTTGCTCATGAATGTGCGCATGGTCAACGCCACGTTCGAAGACCTCAACCGCCCGGACTTCGATCCCGAGGCAAACACGGATCGATTCATCGCGCAGATCCCGGACTACGCCGCTCATGGCGTACGCGCCTTCACGCTGAATCTGCAAGGCGGCTTCCCGGGCTACGAGGGCGCCGTGAACTCAGCATTCAATCCGGATGGCACCCTGCGCGAGCCATATCTGCACCGCGTCAAACGGGTCATCGAAGCCTGTGATCAGCAAGGCATCGTTGTGATCCTGGGATGCTACTATCAACGACAGGCCCACATCTTGCGAGATGCCGACGCCATCCGGGCGGGCGTCGTTCACACAACACGATGGATCCAGGAGAGCGGCTTCACCAACGTGATGCTGGAGATCGCGAACGAGTTCAACCATCCCGGGTTCCAACACCCCCTGCTCAAGACGCCCGAGGGGCAGGTCGAACTCATCCGGTTGGCCAGGCGGACAGCACCCGGCCTGCTGGTCTCCACCAGTGGGATAGGCAATGGCACCGTGCCCGGTGAAGTCGCCGAGGCCGCCGACTTCATCCTCATCCATCTTAACGAGACGCCGGTGGAGGAAATCCCCGAGCGTATCGCAACCATGCGCCAGTTCGGCAAGCCGGTGGTGTGTAACGAGGATGATAAGATCGGCGAGGAAGGCGCACGGGCGGCCGAAGCTTGCGTCACCCACGGCGCCTCTTGGGGCTTCATGGCGGCGGAAGTCAACCAATATCTCCCCTTCACCTTCCACGGACATATCGATGACCCCATTGTCTACACGAAGCTCAAGGGGCTCACATCGCGGGGCGGCTGACTCACTATGCAAATCTCGACATCTTCCCGGCTCACGTGGAAGCCGGGGACCTTTTCCACAATCCCTCAGGAGGGTTCAAATGGCAACTCCTATTAAGATCAGCGTTATTGGAGCCGGGAGCGCTACCTTCTCCCTGGCAATTGTGAAGGACCTGTGCCTGACTGAAGGGCTGGCGGGCAGTTTGGTCAGCTTCATGGACATCAACCCGGAACGGCTGGAAACCGTCCACAAGCTGGCATCTCGTTACGCGAAAGAGCTGGGCGCCGATCTCCGATTCGAGAAGACCACAAGCCGGGAGGAGAGCCTGCGCGATGCGAATTTTGTGATCAACACCGCCTTTGTCAAGGGATACCACCATGTTCGCGCGATACGGGAGATGATCGATAGCCACGGTTATTATTACGGCGGCCGCTTCTACCTGGGTGATTTCTACCAGCTACAGCTTATGCTGGACGTCGCCCGGGAT
The DNA here is from genome assembly GCA_021159845.1 of Anaerolineae bacterium. GTDB lineage: Bacteria > Chloroflexota > Anaerolineae > DUEN01 > DUEN01 > JAGHDS01. The sequence goes on along the minus strand of JAGHDS010000033.1, from coordinate 854 downwards.
ATGGAGCGGATATGCCCGGATGCCTGGCTCATTCAGGCCGGGAACCCGGTTTTCATCGGCTGCACGCTTATGACCCGGGAGACCAGTATCAAGGTATGCGGCCTGTGCCACGGCCACTACGGCTATCGCCATATCGCGGAGGTGATCGGCATCGATCCCGACCAAGTCGTATGGCAGGCGCCGGGACTCAACCACAACATCTGGCTCACCCACTTCATCTATGAGGGGAAGGACGCCTACCCACTCATCGACGAGTGGATCGAGACGAAAGCCGAGGAATATTGGCGAACTCACGTGGCAACGGGAACTCACGACGTGCAAATGTCGCGCTCGGCTGTGCACCAGTACCTCATGTATGGACTCTTCCCCATCGGCGATACGGTGCGACGCGGCGGGTGGTGGTACCATACCGACATCGACACGAAGAAATACTGGTATGGGGAACCGTGGGGCGGCCCAGACACACACCTGGCACGGCCGATATTCGTCAAGAACCTGGAAGAGCGCATGGCCAACATCAAGAAACTGGCGGACGATCCCAAAGCCAGCGTCAGCGAGGTCCTGGGGACGACGAAAACCCGCGAGCAACATATCCCGATCATCGACGGACTGGTGAACAACAACGAGGGCATCTTCCAGGTGAATGTGCCGAACCACGGCGCGCTGGCTGGCATCCCAGACGACGTGGTAGTAGAGGTGCCAGCCGTCGTCAACCAGAAGGGCATCCAGCCTCTGCGCGTGGGGGCACTACCGCCTAAGATCATGCTGGAATGCATCCTGCCTGAGTGGATGGACATGGAGCGCGTCCTGCTGGCCTTCAAGACAGGTGACCGATCTATCCTTTTGCATCAGAT
>JAGHDS010000353.1 GCA_021159845.1 Anaerolineae bacterium | reverse complement strand
GTTGGAATCGGCGTAGGTGTAGGTACCGGTGTTGGTGTTGGGCTACATGCAGCAATTAATACGGCCATGCCCAGTATGATCCAACCGATAGCGATATGTCTCACGATAAACTTCCTTTCTCCTTAATAAAAAGGAAGGGGCCTCGCATTGCCAGCGGCGGCCTCTTCCCACGACCGTCCAAATATCTTCGCCGGAAATGAGATGTGACAACGCGCTAATTGTAACACATCTTCCCTAAATAGCAAATAGCATGCATGATGTGGAAAAGGTTGCCATTTTGAGCCTTAGAGTTCCCCAGCCAGGTAGAGACTAGAACTTACGGTAAAGGTATCCCCCCTATCCCTTAATCACGCCCATCGGCTCGAGTTTCGCCACTTTTCGGGCAATGCCCACCTCGTGCACAACTTGTACGACTCGGTCAATGTCCTTGTAAGCATCGGGGGCCTCTTCGGCCAGACCCGGCATACTACCGGCTTTGATCACGATTCCTCGGCTCTCCAAACGCTCCCGCAGTTTATCTCCTCTGATCTTCTTCTTCGCTGCTCGGCGACTCAAGACCCGACCAGCGCCATGGCAAGTGGAGCCGAAGGTATCCCGCATCGCCTTCTCGGTGCCCAGGAGTACGTAAGATGCGGTACCCATATCCCCAGGGATTAGCACCGGCTGTCCCAGATCGCGGTAGTCTTGGGGTACGGCCTCTACGCCAGGGCCGAAGGAGCGCGTGGCGCCCTTCCGGTGGACGCATACTTTTATTCGCTCACCGTTGAACTCATATTCCTCAACCTTAGCGATATTATGCGCTACATCGTAGAGTAAGCGCAGTTCGAACCTATGCACTTTACCAGTGAGCACCTCCTCGAGGGTACGCCGAACCTGGTGCATAATCGCTTGGCGATTGGCCCAAGCGAAGTTCGCCGCACAAACCATCGCCGCGAAATACGCCTGCCCCTCCGGCGAATCGAAGGGGGCGCAGACTAGTTCCCGATCGGGTAATTTGATGCCGTATCTGGACACTGCTCCCTGCAGATCACGCACGTAGTCGCTGCAGACCTGATGTCCCAGGCCGCGAGATCCGCAATGAATCCAGATACACGCATCTCCCAAGCGAAGCCCCAGTCGCCTGGCTGCTTCCTCATCGTAAACCTCCGTGATTTCACCGACCTCCAGGAAGTGGTTACCCGCACCCAGGGAACCTAATTGTTGCCGGCCGCGTTCTTTGGCTCGCCGGCTCACTTTGTTCGCATCGCCTCCGGCCATGCTCCCACCCTCTTCCGTATGCTGGAGGTCTTCTTCGGTGCCATAGCCTTTCTTTACTACCCAGGCTGCTCCTCGCTCCAACACCTGATTCATCTCCCTGTCCGACAAGCGGATGATACAACCGCGTCCCGTACCCTTGGGTACGGCGGCGTAGAGGGCATCCATCACCATTTTAAGATGGGGCCGCAACTCTTCTGCCGGGATTCCCGTGGTCACCAAACGCACGCCGCAGTTTATGTCGTATCCCACGCCGCCAGGGGAGATGACACCGGAGGGCAACCTGGTGGCGGCCACCCCACCGATGGGGAATCCATATCCCTGGTGAACGTCTGGCATCGCCATCGTGTGCGATACCACGCCCGGCAGCGTGGTGGTATTGATCAACTGCTCCATGGAACGATCATGCATGGCTGCTTCGAGCAGCGCATCGTCGGCGTAGATACGAGCGGGCACGCGCATATCAGGGCGATAACCCTTGGGAATTTCTCGCACGTAATGGTTGATTTGCTTTAGATCGCTTTTCGAGATCATTAGTGCCTCCTTCTCTTGAGATCATCTCGAACACCGTCACACCGGTTATTCTTCCTCGCGGAACGAACTCTACACGTCGAAAACGATCGTAGTTTCGTATCCGGTAGAAGAGCGGCTGATATGGAGGTTGTGGAATGTTGCCGCTTTAACCCCTTTTCGTATTTTCTGAATCGGATTCCCAGCGACATCAGCCACAATGGAGGTAGGGGTTAGATCATGGATGTCAAAGCAATAATAACAGGCATTGTGAATTTCATGCAAGTAGAGGAGTTCGTTCAGCCAATCTACTAATAGCGATTCTTTATCTGGCGCCTCTAATTTTATTTGATCGTGGACTTGTGGGGGGTCTTGGCTACAGTCCCCCACAAGGTGAAACATCCCTAAAGCAGCGTTCACGAATAGCGATTTCAGATCCTCACCCCATACATGCAGGGCCAGGTCGGCGGTGTGTTCAATCTCCTCGTACCCGCCCATGGGCCAAACCTCCGTATAAGATTCCGTGACCATCGAACGTTCTTCCTGCAGTATTTCCCGCGCCCGTTCCACATCGCGGCGCACCTGGGCGATGAGTTCGTTCACAGAATCGAAGCGACGCTCCGAGCGTAGGCGGCGGGCGAATTCTACCACCAGGTCCTGGCCGTATAGATCTTCGTCGAAGTCTAAGAGGTGCACTTCGATGGTTCGCTCGGAACCATCGAAACTGGGCCGCACGCCGATATTAGTAACGGAAAGATAGCGATCTGCTCCGACATAAGCAAAGGTAGCGTAGACACCATTAGCGGGTATCACCCGCTCCTCCCGGACGGCAAGATTCGCCGTGGGAAAGCCCAAGCAACGTCCTCGCTGCACCCCACGAACGACCTCTCCGGACAGGCTATAATGTCGTCCCAACAGGCGATTGGCCTCGGTGATCTTGCCTTTGAGTATAAAGGAGCGGATACTCGAACTACGCACCGGGATTCCGCCAATCTGCACGGTCTCGATGACACGGAGTTCATAGCCAAATTCACCGCCTAGTGCCCGCAAAGATTGTATATCGCCTTCCCTATCTTTTCCCAAAGCGAAGTCCGCGCCAACCCAAAGTTCGCGCATGCGCAGGTGGTCACACAACGCGCGGACGAAATCGCGAGGTGGGGTTGAGGCGAGCCCCTTGGTAAAGTTCAGAATAACCAGAATAT
>JAGHDS010000169.1 GCA_021159845.1 Anaerolineae bacterium | reverse complement strand
CGGCTGTCATACGTCGTCCCAGCCGCGTGCCAATCTCCACCATCAGCCGGGCCAGCTGCTCCGCCTGCTCCAGCGTCCGCATGAATGCACCAGATCCCACCTTCACATCCAGGACGATGGCATCCGCGCCCGCGGCGAGCTTTTTGGATATGATGGACGACGCGATGAGCGGGATGGCAGGCACGGTGCCGGTGACATCCCGCAAGGCATACAGCTTGCCATCAGCCGGGGCCAGCTCGCGGGTCTGCCCAGAAACAACCAACCCGATCTCCCGCAACTGCCGACGAAACTCCTCGATGGTCAAGTCGGTTCGGAAGCCTGGGATGGACTCCAGTTTATCCAAGGTGCCGCCGGAGAAGGCCAGCCCACGCCCGGACATCTTGCCGACGGGAAGCCCGCAGGCGGCGACGATGGGGCCAACGACCAGAGTCGTCTTGTCCCCCACGCCGCCGGAAGAGTGCTTATCCACGACGAATGGGGCGATGTCATGCAAGTCGAGCGTGGCGCCGGAGTGGGCCATCGCCAGGGTGAGATCCGTCGTCTCGCGCGGCGTCATACCCTGGAAGTAGATCGCCATGCACAGCGCCGCGGCCTGGTAATCCGGGATATCTCCAGCCGTGTATCCCCGGATGAAGTGCTCGATCTCGGCGGTTGAGAGCTCCTTGCCATCTCGTTTTCTCTCGATGATCTCCACCGCACGCATCATGTCCCTCTAAGGTGAGGTAGGGTGTTTATCCCCTCATCCAAGCATAGCCGGACCAGGTCGTCTACATGAGCGGTGGCCAAACAGATGACGGTATCCGCTGCACCGTAGTATAGTTTGACCTCACCCGTATCTTCCAGGACGATGCCACATGGGAAGACGGCGTTATTACGGAAACCTCCCTCGACTTCATAGGGGGCCTCTGGCACCAGAATCGGCTCCGTATATAGCCCCACGACTCGTCTGGGATCGTCCGGGTCCAGCAACATAACCCCCGTCGTGTAACGCTTCTTCCAGCTCTCCTCCCAGCCATTCTTCCCCCGCGCGGGGTCGAAATCGACGGCATGGAAGGTGGTCAGCCACCCATAGGGTGTTTTCACTGGCGGAGCGGCTGGCCCGAGCTTTGTGTTAGCAAAAGGAACATCCTCCACGGCCAGCAGGAGATCGGAATTCCCCCAGTACCGGAGATCGGGCGAGTCCGAGATCCAGATATCGAAACGCTCAACCCACCCGCGGCTGTACACCGGGAACGGGCGCTCCAAACGAACATACATGTCCCCGAACTTCTCCGGGAACAGCACCATATTCCGGTTATCAGGCACAGATATGCTCAAGATCTCGAACGACTCGAAGTCATCGGTCACAGCGATTCCACCGCGCACACCATGATAGGTATCCACAGCGAAGGTCATGTAGCATCGTCCGTCGATCACGGTCAGACGCGGATCATAGGCGCGGTCAATCTCCTCATCTCTGGGATCAAAACACGGCTCCGGCTGGACATCCCAGTGTATCCCATCGTCGCTAAAGGCCAATCCCAGGTTCGTGCCGTCCAGGCGTTGCTCCTCGGCTGAGCCGTAGTCGTTCCGAAAGACCATAACGTACTTGCCCTGATAGCGGGTGACGCCAGGGTTGAAGACCAACGTCGCGGGATACGGGACATCAGCCGCTGTCAGGATCGGGTTGTCTGGATACCGCGTGACGACGGGACTGGAGTGCAGCTCACCAATAAGCGGAACCGGTTCCATGAGCGGACCTCCTGCGTAGTCAAACACTCAAAATGTGCGACGATTTCCACACCTCGCGGCGGAATCTCCGAGGGAAGCGCAGACCGCTTCACGCGGCCTCGTCACCCTCAGTATCAGCCTCAGCATCCTCGTCTCCCAGATCGAAGTGCTCCTGCAGCTTTTGCAGAAGCTCCTCATCCTGGACGACATCCTTGAACTCCAGCCACGAATCAAAGGGGAGCAAGGCTCGCGGCCCGAAGATCTGACGACGGGTGCGCAGCGCCAGATCGAGATTGGCTTTCGTCGTCTCCAGATCGCCTACAGACGCCCACGCAAGGGCGGCCACAGTGTACCCCTGATCGGTGGCATAACCTTGATCGGTCAGGTTCTCCAACAGCTTCAGCGCTGTATCCTTATCACCAAGGCGAACCAACGCCATAGCCCAGTGCTCCCATCCTCGATCGAAATCGCCCGGCGGCTTCTGGGCCACCTGACGCCAAGCTCGCTGGGCCCGCGATTTCTGCCCCTGGCGATAGGCCAACACGCCACGATAGTACCCGGCCATCAGCGAGTTTTGCTCACGCTCCAGGTACACCTCGGCGTTCAGGTAATCGCCGGCGGCTATGAACATGCGGTAGACCGCCCCCGCCGACTGCTTGTAAAAATCGTCATATCTACAGGCCGTCTCCCACGCTTGCGCGGCCTCGCGCAGGCGTCCCTGGGCCCGCCGCACGCGGAACCACATCCAGTATACAAGCCCTCGCTCCTCATCGTCGCGGGCGCGCAGTTCGGCTCCCATCAGCGTCTCTTCCGCCTCGTCCAGCCGATCAAGCTCCAACAGCCGGGCCGCCAACTCCAGCGGATGCCAGAACTCATCCGGCTCCTCCTCGCACAACCGACGCAGGTCCGCGATCCCCTGCTCCACATCACCGGCATAGATGCGTTCGGTCGCTGCCCGCCGCTGCCACAACGTCGCGTGCTCCGGATCGAGCTCCACCATCTCGTCACATAAGCCGATGGCACGCGCGTGGTCTCCCATCCAGTCCAGGACGGCCTGGAACTCATCGGCCGCGGAGGTAAGATACTCCATCAGTTGCTCTTTCTGCCCGCCCGCCCTTGGAAGCGCGGTTTTGACCCGGTCGATCACACGCTGATACAGCCAGGTTGCCACCTCGGCGTGGCCAGCCGCCCGCGCCTGCCGTGCTTGATCCAGCATACCCTCGTAAGCGCCCGGAATGCGTAAGGTGTCCACTTCCTCTCTCCTCTCCTAACATATGAATCTCATGCTCTGCGATCATCCCGATAGCGGCTTCCGCCACACCCGGCCACGACTGAACCGAGCCCCACGCCCCATCCACTTACAGATGAGCCCCCCCAACTCCGCCATCAACATCCCGGCCAAGATCAAAGTCCCCCCCAGCAACGCCCGTGAGGCCAGAACCTCCCCTATGAGCAAGTAGCT
>JAGHDS010000018.1 GCA_021159845.1 Anaerolineae bacterium | reverse complement strand
GGATAGAGGTGGGATCGGCTGTCATCGTCCTGGTTGTATGGAGGCTCTGGCAGCGTGGGAGGGTAAGATCTTCCTTGGCGCATGATTTATCGGGGGCGGTTTGGGCATTGGTGGGCATCTGGGTGGTTCCGGTGGCCGTGGGGTATTGGGCGCATGGGGTGAGCGTCTCCTGGTGTTTACCAAGCGTCGCGTTGGCGTTCTGGCACTTGTGGGGGTTGGCCCAGCTATGGGCATTACCACTGGTCGCGGTGCCTCTGATCCTGCTAGTGGGGCTGTCGGCGACTGTGATGGCGCGCTGGCGTGTCAGGGCGGATTAGGTCCCGGTGCCTTGGGGTGGAATGCGGACGCAGGTATTGCTTCAAGATCCCCTTCAATACTCATGTGGCTTACCACAGAGCGGAAATGCACCCCTTGGGCGTAATTGTTCACTGATCCCCTACTGGGTCCCCATGGCGTCCGGTGAACGATGTAGACCGAGGACCCGGCGATGGCCTCCGGGAAGAAACCTGGCTTTTCGAAAAAGCCGGATTTTTCTTACCGGGTTTCACCAACATTCGGCAGGCGATGTGGATAAAGACGCTCTCGGTATCAGTCGGCTAGTTCCAGGTGCTTTGGCGACGGGCGGCCCTCATCCCCCAGACCCCCTTCTCCCAGGCGTAGGAGAAGGGGGTCTGGTTCGGCTTGTGGTGGCGGTGCAGCTAATCTCTCCTACCCCATCGGTGAGCAGTTACCCTTGGGCGTCACTTTGACAACTCATGGGTGATCAGCTAAGATGCCTGCAAGATGTCATCTTTAATGCGCTATCAGATCCGACAACGCGAATATTTGTTGGGAAATCAGCCGGGCGATGACGGCCCGATTGGATATCGGCGCGGTGCTGAGGTTAATCCTCAGCTATGCCGCCGAAATGGTCGGGGCGGAAGTAGGGCTGATCGCCTTGCGCGAGCCGGATGGCACGCTGAAGGTGGTGGCGTTTTATGGAATCCCCGCCCACCTTTTGCCGCGCTTTGCTCCTCTGCTGACGGATCTGCCGCGGCTGGTGGACCTGCAACAGCGTACTGGTTGGCAGATCCCTGACTTGCAGCGTCGTCTCAACATGGTGGCGAGCGCCGTGGGTATGCCGTTGGAGCAGATCGTCTCCCTACCCCTGGCTGTGGATGAGGAACTGTTGGGGATTATCTATCTCCTGCGCTCGGGTGGGGTAGCCTTCTCCCATGATGATCGACGGCTCCTCATGGCTTTCGCCGCCCAGGCGGCCATCGCCGTCCGAAATGCTCGTCTGTACTCCGAGCTTGTCGCGGAGAAGCAGCGGCTCGACGCCGTGATCGAGAACTCGGCCGATGGGATCATGATTCTGGATCCTTATCGTCGTGTGGAGACGATCAACCGGGCACTGTTGCGCATGATCGGTCGCAGGCGAGAAGATGTGTTGGGCAAACATTGTAGTGAGTTCCTGGCCTTGCGTGACGTCACCGGCAAGAATCTGTGTCAAGGAAGGGATGTGGAGATCGAGTTGCCTCGTCAGGGCACGGTGTATGCAGAGGGGGAGCTGGACCGCCCGGTCGGGAAGCGGACTGTAGTCGGCGTCAGATTCACGCCCTTGTGGGACGAGGCCGGATGTTTGCGCAATATCATCGTGAATGTGGTCGATATCACGAGGTATCGGGAGGCTGAGGAGATGAAGACAACGTTCATCTCCGTCATCTCACACGAGTTGAAAACCCCGGTGGCGCTCATCAAAGGATATGCGACAACATTAGCGCGCGAGGACGCTCATTGGGACGAGGAGACATTGCGAGAGGGACTGCATATCATCGAGGAGGAGAGCGATCGACTGAACGGTCTGATCGATAACTTGCTGGACGCGTCGCGCATCCAGGCGGGTGTGCTCAAGTTGGAATTGGGCGATGTCAGCGTTCCACAGCTTGCCCGCCAGGTCGTGGAGCGGTTCTCCACCCAGACGGAGAAGCACCGATTTGAGCTGGATTTCCCGGAGGACTTTCCCGTCGTGTTGGCGGACGAGGAACGCCTACGTCAGGTGTTGAACAACTTGATCAGCAACGCGATCAAGTACTCGCCTGATGGAGGGGTGATTCGCGTGGGCGGTTGGGCAGATGCGGATCAGGTTACGGTTTATGTCGCTGACCAGGGTATTGGTATCCCGCCGGAGGAACAGGGTAGACTTTTCCAGCGTTTCTATCGTGTGGACTCCAGCCTGCGCCGTAAAACTCAGGGGGCAGGTTTGGGGCTCTTCTTATGTAAATCCCTGGTTGAGGCCCACGGCGGTCGCATTTGGGTGCGCTCGGAGCCAGGGAAGGGTAGCACGTTTTTCTTTACTTTACCCCGTCGTTGAACGAGGTGATCTCCATGTCAATCCCTGAACACCCCCTTATCCTAGTAGTAGATGACGAGCGCCGGATGGTGCACTTCGTGCGCATGAATTTAGAATTGGAGGGCTTCCGGGTTACCGAGGCGTATAACGGCATTGATGCCTTGGACAAGGTGCGGGAGGCCATGCCCGATCTGGTTCTCTTGGACGTGGCCATGCCCGAGATGGACGGCTTCGAGACACTGGCCCGGCTACGTGAGTTCTCCAATGTGCCCGTGATCATGCTTACTGTGCGGTCTGAGGAGGAGGACCGGATTCGCGGGCTGGACCTGGGAGCGGATGATTACGTGACGAAGCCTTTCAGCCCGCGTGAGCTGGCCAGCCGGATTCGAGCGGTGCTGCGTCGAGTCGCGATGACCAGCTCGATCGACCGGACGACACCCTTAGAGATTGACGACTATTTGACGATTGACTTCCCACGACGTGATGTGATCGTGGGAGGGAAACGGATCAGCCTGCGGCCTACGGAGTATCGGTTGCTGCAGCATCTCGTGGAGAACGCTGGCTGGATCGTCCCGCACGACCAATTGCTTAGCAAGGTATGGGGCCCAGAGTACCGCGACGAGAATCAGCTCTTGCGCCTGTACATCACCTACCTGCGTAAGAAGATCGAGCCCGACCCCAGTCACCCGCGGTATATTTTCACAGAGCGCGGGGTGGGGTACCGGTTCGTCGATTTCCGCCGCGGTGAGCAAGACCAAGCCAGATCCCTTGCATGAGTATGATGATCTGCCCGAAATACCGAAATAGGGCTGGTAATCCGAACGGAGTATTGACCTGGGGGGATTTGTCAGGTATAGTAAAGCTACCCAAGCAGGGAAAGTCGCGTTTGTTCATCATCATTTACACTAAGGAGGGTGCAGAATGGCGAAAAAGCCACTTGGCGTGGTCATGATCACGCTGCTGTTGGTAGCCGTCATGGCGTTGAATGTCGCCGCGGTGGCACCCGTGCCGGGGACGGGGAATACGGATGTGCGCGTTATGAATACGTCCTCGAGCGATGGGGCCCAGGTCGTGGCGGAGTATATCAACCAGTCTGGCGATGTGGAGAACACAAAGACCATGTCCCTGAATGCCTACGGGTCAGGGGACTTCATGGCCAGTGATTCCGGGCTTGGTGATGGCTGGCAGGGCTCGATGATCGTCTCCTCTGATCAGGAAGTGGCCGCTGTCGCGACGACGAACTATACGGGCGGAAGCTACTCGGATCAGTTCGCCAGCACGGCCTACAGCGGTTTCAAGGAGGGGTGCACCACTATCTACGTGCCCAGCCTCTTCCAACGGCTAACCGCTCAGTACAGCCGTTTGACCATCCAAAATACGGACCAGGGCACGGCGGATATCGAGATCCGCTACTACGACCGCGATGGTAACCTGACCGTCCCGCCCATCACGGACAGCATCCCCCAGGGCGCGCAGAAGACCTACGACCTCAGCCAAAAGGGCGTGGATCCGAAGGTGCCTGACCTGGGGATCACCGATCCACCGAGGGATGGTTGGATTGGCTCGGCTAAGATCACATCCACGAATGGGAAGAAGATCGCCGCGGTGGCGACAACCTTCTGGCCGGACTACACTTCGTCGTACGAGTCCGTGTGTGCCGATGCCACCGCGTCGAATGGGAGCACCTACGGGTTGACATTCCCCGTCATCTCCCGCCGTGGTCCACCCAAGTTCTCGAATTGGGTTCAGTACATTGGTGCTATCATCCAGAACCTGAGCGAGACCTCAACGGCGAATGTGCACGCCCGATGGACGGATCGCGATGGGAATACACTCTACGAGTTCGACGACACGATCCCGCCGCTTTCATCTCACGGCTATAATACTCGCTTCCGGGCGAATACGCCGGATCCGGATGCTTTGTTCGCCGCCCTGGGCGATGACCTGAACGGTTCCCTGTTTATCACCTCGGATCAGCCTATTGCCGGTGTGCTGGACATGCAGTGGAAGCGAGCCGGGACGGAGGCTGCCAATACGTACTCCGGGCAGGGAGCTGGCGGAACGAATGCTTTCTTCGCCCAGGCGTATCGCATCTTGAGCGGCAGCACATGGGTGCGCTACAGCGGCGCTGTGGTGTTCAACCTGGGCGATGCGACGGCTAACGTGACCGTGGAGTTCCGCAACCCGGATGGTTCCGTTGCCTATCAGTTCACCGACACCATCCCGGCCAAGTCCTCCCACGGCTACAACACCCGCTTCCGGGCGAATACGCCGGATCCGGATGCCCTGTTCGCCGCCCTGGGCAGCGACTTCCGCGGCTCTATCCATGTCACAAGCGATCAGCCGATCATGGGCGTGATGCAGGAGACGATGGAGCCGCCGTCGGCGGATGTGAACTCCTTCAATGCTTACCTGAAGTAACCGTTGACGGGGGTGAGCTAACAAAACCCCGGCCTCTCGAAGAGGCCGGGGTTTTTCGTTCGTGTTGTCAACTGAGTTGAGGAATGATGAATCGGAACAATGCCAACAAGTCAAGGCCCCCCATCCCTACATAGGCTAGAGCTACAATCGGGCCATGCCACCTCCTTGGTAGGAGGCTATTCGCGATGAGGACAACACCTGCGCTCGCGCTCAGGATGGTGCCCCACTTGCCTACGTGCCCTCTGGTGACTCCGAGGGCGACGTAGGCGAGCGCCAGCCCCAACAGGAGCCCACCAATCCATCGGCTGGGGCGGGAGCGGAGAGCCTGATCTAGCCCCCACGCGAAGCACAGCCCCCACGCGGGCAACGCCGGGAACAAGTAGCGTCCCTGATGTTGCACGAACGTCAAGTTGTACCATAGATACGAGGCGATGGTCAGCAGTATCCAGGTGGCTAGCAACCCAAGAGCCGACCATTGAAGACGCGATATGCCTGCGTCTTTGCGAAGGGGATGCCATAGCCGCCACACTCCCCATGCGCACCCTATGGCAACCACGCCGCTCAGTATCGCCAGCATTGCGTAAATGCGGCTATCCATCAGCACGCCCATCCACCCGAACTGCCCCCAAAAGCTACGAAAGGTTGTCATTCCCCCCTGCTTCAGAAGGGCTCCCAACCCCATTCGGCCCAGCCACTCGCTTGTGCGCGGCTGCCCGACGACGACGACATTGTGCCGCCCCAGGCCCAGGATGTCCCACGGGCCATACACGCTCCAGTTACGTATCCACCAGGGTAGCCCAAGCAGTGCTGCTGGGGTGAAGGTATAAACCAGCGGCCTACCCAGATTTTCCTTCCGCTGAAGGCCGCGCCATACGATCGCCAGCAGTGCCAGCGGCAGTACCAGATAGGCCGTGGTCTTGGTCAGGGTGCCTAATCCCATGAGAATGCCTAGCGCCAGAAGCCGCCGACGGTTCGGGGCGGCGTGGTCGAGCATGTGGGAGAGGGAAAGGGCTACACAACTTGCCAGGATGAGTTCCCCCAGGATGTCATTGTTCACCGCGGCGCTCATGGCGACGTGCTGGGGGAGGAAGGCCACGAAGGCCATTCCTCCTAGCGCTAGGTTAACGCGCTTGGGGAAAATCAGCCGGATCATGGCGTACGTGACGAGCAGTAGCCCAACTCCTAATAGTATGCTGAAGAACCGTAAGGGGATCAGCCGTCCTCGGGTCACCCAATAGATGGGTGTTGCCAGCAGGTAGTACAATGGCGGTTGGTGAAACTCGTAGCGGATCGGAGCGATCGGCATGTCGCTCGGGAATCGGCGTGCCTTGATAGTCTCCAGATACTCTTGGTTGTAATCACCAGGCTGGAGGACGGGCAGTCGCCCTGATTCGGCCAGATAGCGGATGTAGTTGTAGTGAGCGGGCTCGTCGGGGGCTTGCCAGGCGGGGGTGTACGCGGCGTACATGCCAGCAATCGCCACGTAGGCTAGGATGATAAGCACCCGCAGCGCGCGCTGCCACATTTGGGCATGTGTTGTGTTTGGCATATGGTTGTTCATGTGAAAGATGTCGGCCCGTCGTTTCACTCTGGAATATAATATGATGAGGCGCGCTATGCCAGCGCGGCCTCATCTCTTTTCCCTGAAAGCGCGTTCCCTTATGGCTCCGGGATCGAGATGACAATTGCCGGTGGATTGCTGACTGGCGGATCCGCGTCTCGCACGGTGAGGCGGAAGCCGCGCGCCCCGCTGGGCACATCGAAGACCAGTATCCCCTGAACGGTCTCCCAGGGGGCCAGTTTGTGGAATGCAAGGGATGGCAGGCCGCTTTGCTCTGAGTATCGGTTGCTGGCCTCAATATCGACGGGGTACCGATGTCCCCACCTGTCCCTGATTCCCTCGACGAAGGTGGTCTGGGCGGCCAGTTGCTGGTACCCATCGCTGCGGTTGACCACGCGCAGCGGCACGATGAGGAACTGACCACGGGTGGGAGTCAATTTGGGAGTGCCTTCCAACTCTGTAATGGTCAATGGAGCCGCCACGGCGACTTCCAGGTCTCCCACCGTCTGTGAGGAGCCGAATGCGAAGCTGGGGGGTGTGGGTGTGGGCGTGGGGATGTGTACCTCGCCGGGTGGGTTGCCGGCAATTGTGGAGTCAACGGCGATCTGAAGCTGGGCGATGGTATGGCGCAGTGGACCGAGCTCTCGGGGAAGTTGGCTGGCGGTGATCCACGGTGGGGTGTCGATCCGGATCGTCTTCACTTGATTGTCCCGCCGACCTGCCAGCCAGTATGTGATGCAGCTTGAGCAGGGTGTGCCGAACTGGTCTTGAGGCAGGTCGAACAGCCCCTGTCGTTCCAGTTGGTCTACCAACCCTGCCACATCCTCCGGCGTGCCGAGCACTACCCACTGATCCCCTCGCTGGTGGTCCTGAATAAGCACGCGTCCGTCCTCGTAGTAGGTGGCCTCTCGGTCCACGTGCAGGCTCTGGCTTGCATAGGCGAACCGCACGAGGACGTTGGAAGGCAAGGTTCCGGATGGCGGCTGTGGCGTCGCGGTGAAGGTAGAAGTCGGCGTGGGGGGCCTGCGCGTGGCTGTTGGGCTGGTTGTGGGTGTGGGAGTGTGAGTAGGCATAGGTTGGGTAGGCGTCCACGTCGCCGTAGGCGTCGGCGGAATCGGGGTGGGGGTATGGGTCGCTGTGTGGGTAGGTGTCAGGCTAGGTGTAGAGGTGGGTGTGGTTGTAGGTGTTGGGCTGGGCGTGGAAGTAGGAGGCCTGCGCGTGGGCGTCCATGTGGCTGTAGCGGGTGAGGTCGGTGTAAGGGGTGTCGGCGCGAGTGTCGGTGTGGCCGTGGGCGTCGATGTGGGTGTGAGTGTAGGCGGAGCGGCGGTTGACGTGAGCGTTGGTGAAGGGCTTGCGGTTGCCGTGGGTGATGGGCTGGCGGTCGGTGTGGGCGTGGGCGTAGGTGGAATCGGGGTATAGGTGTGGGG
>JAGHDS010000021.1 GCA_021159845.1 Anaerolineae bacterium | reverse complement strand
TCGCTATACGGCGGACACGCTGGCACGCCTGCGCGGCCGGCCGCTCAAGGTGTTACACATTGTGGGCGGTGGCATTCAGAACAAGTTGCTCTGTCAGTTCATCGCCAACGCCACCAAGTTGCCGGTAATCGCTGGGCCGATTGAGGCCACGGCCACGGGGAATGTGTTGATCCAGGCTATGGGGCAGGGGGAGATCGGATCATTGCAAGAGCTGCGAGAGATCGTGCGTCGGTCGGTGGCTCCCGAAGAGTATGAGCCGCAAGACACGACCGCGTGGGAGGAGGCCTACGGCCGGTTCTTGCAGGTCATTGGAAGATAAGCAGAGGCGTATCTTGCCCGGAAGGGGAAGAGGCTTCACGATTGAGACTGTGAGAATCGCTCTAGGGGCCACGATAGGAGTGCTCGAGAGGGATTTAACCCAATCGGCTAAGGAAGAGGGTTAACTAGGTGGATGAGCACATCCGACAGCACGTCGATGGCCCGCAGGTATTCGTCTAGCTCGATATGCTCCTCCGGCGTATGGTCCAGGCTGGAGTCGCCCGGGCCATAGGCGACGATGGGACATCCCCAGACCGGCCCCACGACGTTCATGTCGCTGGTGCCGGTCTTGATTTTGAACCCCGGCCGACCGCCCTGCCCCCGGATCGCAGCCAGGAACGCTCGCACTAATGGCGTGTTCTTGGACGCACGGTAGGCAGGCTCATATCCCCGGAACGAGATCGTTACCTCCAGGTCCGGAGCCTGAGGGGCGGCCGAGCGGATCGCTTGTTCCAGATCTGCCCTTTCGATGTCCAGCGGTAAGCGTAGCCCGACCGTGGCGTCCACGCGGTCGTAGAGCCCATCGCTGGATGAGTGGATCTCTCGCAACGAGGGTAGCAGCCGGTCGAAAGCGGTCTTTCGATCCCGGTTGAATGCCTCGGCGAACCGCTGGATGCCCAGCCACCAGGTGACGACCGTCTCGCACACGCTGCTCATCGGCCCGGCCGTGTGCCCCATGGGCTGACGGGCGGTGAAGTCGACCAACAGCCGGCCCTTGTAGCCCAGCGTGATCCGATCCCACGCGCTGGGCTCGCCGATGATGCAGAAATCGGGATGGTACTGAGTGGCGATGTGGCGGGCGCCCCGGGATGTGGCTGATTCCTCCTCCACGGCGCCAGCAACGACGATCTGCCAGCCCGTTGGGGGACACGCCCGCGCGGCGGCCTCGATGAACGCGCACAGCGGCCCCTTGGCGTCCACGCTGCCCCGGCCATAAAGCTTTCCATCCTCAATTCGTACCGGGATATGGCCTGGCACCGTATCCATATGCCCGAGCAGCACGATCGTATGCGCCGCATCGGGGAGACCCTTCTCACCGACGGCATTGCCCGCCTCGTCGATGAAGGCCCGATCATAGCCGCGTGCGCGCATGGCGTTCACCAGATAAGCGGCAAGCGCCTCTTCCTGCCCGGAGAGGCTCTCGATCTCCACCGCACCGCGTAGTAGTTCGATAGAAGGATGTGGGTTCTTAAGGGCTGAGTGCATCGTCCTCGGCTAGGCGCTGTAGGAATGCGATGAACTGTTCCAGTTGGGAGACATAGATCTTCTTGAGCTGCATCGCCTTCTTCAAGACCAGTTGAAGGCGCTCTGGATCAATTTTTGTGCTGTAAGCGTGCTGGAACACATGTCTGAATCGGCGTAACTCATCCAGAGCTTCATATGCGGCCTCGTTGATGACGGCCGGGCGTATGGGTAGCGCGTTTAATCGCATGCGCTCCAACAGTTGTGTGTGCCATCGAGAGACGTCATCGACGGAGTTCTCAAATGTACTGGCGATGTTCTGGAAGATATTCTCGAATGCATTGTACAGGTTGTGGAGGTGATACGCGACGACGATGAGCTCGTCATGCGATGTGTCCGCGTGGATAGGGTGACGTTCCAGCTCTTCATATATCTGCTCGATGGTTTGCATGTCCTGACGGATGCTACTGATCAGCATCCATATCTTCTCGTTCATATACCTGTTCTCCGGTCATCGTCACAACTTGTGCGATAGCGCCCGTAAGTGGTCGCAGATCTACCGTGCGCTGGAGTTCGAGCTCCAGGGCATGCCAAAACGCGCTCTCGGTCTCCAGATCTTCACATTCGACGGCGATATCGATATCGGATCGCTCGCCGAACCGTCCTGGCTGAGTGATCGAGCCGAACAGGTACACTCGCCGCACGCCCGGATAGCGCTCAGCGATACGACGGATGGCGTGACGCGCGCGTTCCAGCCATCGCTGGCGTTCGGCCTCTCGCTGCGCGCGACGACGCGCCTCTCGCTTGTAATAGTATCGTCGCGCCGCCTCTATATCTATACGAGCCATCGGATCCATGCTTCCTGTTCCCGTGCCCTCACCCTCATTGTAAGCCATAACCGGGGTGGTAAGCAAACAGTACTCAGACGTGATGGCGTATCCGAACTGGGACCTCGCCCTTTCCCGGCCTGATTTGGGTGGGCAAGGCTGGTTGGGGGAGATCAGGGGTTGAAGTGAGGGACGCTGGCCGATTAGCCAAGCGCACGTTCGTAAATGGCCTCGATGCGCCGTACCATCAGCGGCAGGCTGAACTCCGCCTCCACCCGCTCCCGCGCGGCCTTCCCCATCTGATGTCTTCGCTCGGGATCTGACAAGAGCTCCCGGATCACCTGGGCCAGCGCGTCCGGGTCGTTGGGAGGGACGACACGTCCGGTTATCCCATCCTGATTCACCCAAGATGTGCCTGTACCCAGCTCCGTGCTGATCACGGGGAGCGCCATAGCCATCGCCTCCAGCAGCACGGTCCCGAACGCCTCCGCTCGGGCGGTGGCCGGGAGCACGAACAGGTCCGCCCCCGCGTAATAGCCGGGCAGTTCCTCGTCGGGCACCTCGCCGGCGAATCGGACGCGAGACCCTAGCTCCAGATCCCGGGCAAGCCATTCCCACGGCTTACGCATCGGGCCGTCGCCCACGATGGTCAGTTGGACGCCGGGCAGGGAGCGCATGGCGCGCAACAGGACGTCCAGCCCCTTGTAGTAGCGCAGCTTGCCCACGAACAGGATCCTCGGCGGGTCGTGAACGGGCGGCTCGGGGCGCTCGGGGAAGCGGCTCAAGTCAATGCCCAGCGGCACGACGAAACAGTGGCCCCGTACGGGATGGAGCCAGGGCGAGGTCTCCAGATAGCGCGGACTGGTGGCGATGATGGCGTCAGCGGAGCGCAGGACGCGGCGTAGGATCGGGCCGTAGAAACGCAGAATGAACTTCTGGCGCACGACATCGCTGTGGTAGGTGATGATGGTGGCACGGGCATGTCCCCATAGCCAGTTGGCGGCTTCGCCCACCGGGTAAGGGGAATGAATATGGACAATGTCAGGGCGTAGGTGGGCCAGGATGCGTGGCTGTTGCGTGCTCAACGGAGTGGATGCCACGGTTGCCAGGCGGGCGGCTTTGATAACCTGTACACCGTTGCGCGTCTCGACGATAGTACGGATGCCACGCGCACAGGCGAGCACGGTGACTTGGTGCCCTGCAGTTGCCTGCGCTTCTGCCAACGCGCGGATATGGTTCTCAATGCCGCCTAAGACGGGAAAGTAATCCTTATAAACATGCAGGATCTGCATACTCGTCGGTGGGAGGCTCATTCGGTTAGGTTAATAAAAGCCCCAGCGCTCTGGAGCAGCAAGCATGATAACACAGGCTGTTGAACCGGGCAACGCACCGCGTTCACGTAACTATTCACCGTTGGGGTAAGAGAAATTAGCTGCACCGCCACCACAAGCCGAATCAAGCCCCCTTCTCCCAGGCGTGGGAGAAGGGGGTCTGGGGGATGAGGGCCATCCGCAGCCAAAGCACTTGGATCCAGGCGCCTGTATTGAGTGTTTCTTCACCCACATCGCTCGCTGGATGCCAATACGTTCTAGTGGGGAACGGTGAACAGTTGCCGATCCGTCATCAAGTTGACTATCCGAGGTCTCTCTGTTATAGTCCTCTCTGGTGGTTGAACGTCCCGTATAGGCAAGATTCTCCGCCCCAACGTGTGTGTGGTTCGGACCCGACGCACTCGAGCTACAACCAAATCGCTCGGTGAGCAAGGCCGCGGGTCGTCAATCATCCCGATGAGATGGTACCGGGGGGTCTCACCGGACCAACTCTCCAAGCCACGGGGCCAACTCAAGGCCCTGGTGTGACTAAATTACCACAAATCAGAGAGGTGTGGGTCATGAAGGCGATCATTCTAGCTGCTGGCCGTGACCCTGACGAGCATGGTACATACCCGTGGGTCCTCCAGCCTTTAGGCGATAAGCGCATCCTGGACTATGTAGTTGACCTGGCGCTGCGCGTGGTTTCTCCTGATGATCTTATTGTGGTGGTAGGAGCACGCGGGGATGAGGTACGTGAGCATCTTGGGAATCGGTACTGCTATGTCGATCAACGGGAGCCGTTGGGGACCGGACATGCCGTCTTGCAAGCACGCTCGGCATTGGCCGACTACGACGGCGACCTGCTCATCCTGTACGGTGATACGCCGCTATTGCGTTACTCCTCGATCCGAGGCCTCATCATAAAGCACCAGATGAAGCAGGCTTGCCTGACCCTCCTGACCGTGGAGACGGATCAGAAACTCCCTTATGGCCGGATTATCCGGGATGACAACGGGAATATCGTGGACGTGGTGGAAGAAGTAGACGCGTCCCCTCAAGAACAACAAATCACCGAGCTGAACGTGGGGGCATACGTAGTCCGGGCATCCCTACTCTTTCCCGCGCTCGAGCAACTGGAACGGGAATGCCCAGGTGAAGTCCGCCTGACCGATTCCGTCCGACACCTGCTTCGCTCTGCAGGCTGCACCGTCGCCAGCTATCGCACCGTGGACCAGGAGGAAATCCTGGGGATCAACACACCCGAGGACCGCGATCAGGCCGCTTTCATTCTGCAAAAACGGCTCATGCGGCCGCGCCGGCATGAGGAGGAAAACGAGATACGGTTTGGCACCGGCGGCTGGCGCGCCGTCATCGGCGAGGGGTTCACACTGCATAACGTGCGCCGTCTATCCCAAGCCCTGGCAAACGACCTGATCCGGAACAACCGGGAGGACGAGGGCGTGCTGATCGGGTATGACCGGCGCTTTCTATCCGACTTCGCCGCCCGCGCGGCTGCCGAGGTGTTCGCTGGCAATAACATCCCCGTTGTCCTCTTGACTGAAAGCGCCCCAACCCCCCTGGTCACTTACGCCACTGCCATGCTCCGATCGGCATACGGGCTGGTGTTCACAGCCAGCCACAACCCGCCTGAATGGAACGGGCTCAAGGTCTTCATCTCCGACGGCTCGTTGATTCTAGACGACGCTGCACGCATCGTGGAGGCCGAGGCCAATCAGTTGAGCACCAATGATGTCGCAAAAATTGAGTTGGAGCTGGCCCAACGAGCGGGTGTGGTGAAGCGCGAGGATTACACGAACGCGTATGTGGACGCTGTGGAATCGTTGATCGACATGGAGGCGATTCGCAATGCTGGGCTACGGGTGGTCCTGGACCCCATGTACGGCGTGGGCCAGGTGACGTTGGAGATCATCCTGACGGAGGCCCGATGCCGGGTGGTCACAATTCACGGCCGGCACGATCCACTCTTCGGCGGTCGCTCCCCAGCGCCTGATCTACATGCTCTGGGGCTGCTGATCACCCTCATGAAAGAAGGACATTACGATCTGGGGCTGGCAATGGATGGCGACGCCGACCGGATCGCCATCGTGGACGACCGCGGTGAGTACATTTCCACGAATGACCTCCTGCTGTTGTTGTACTACTATCTGCACGAACTACGAGGGGATCGACGTCAGCGCGGTGGTGTGGTCCGCAACCTCGCCACGACCCATCTATTGGATCGCCTGGCAGCACACCTGGGCGAGGAAAGCTACGAGGTTCCCGTAGGGTTCAAGCACATCGCAGCCACAATGAAGGCCCACGATATTCTGCTCGGCGGCGAGAGTAGTGGCGGGCTGACGATCCGAGGCCACATCCTGGGCAAGGACGGCATCTTTGCCAGCGCGCTGGTGGCCGAGATGCTGGCGCGAACAGGGCGCAGGATCGCGGACCTGCTGGAGGAAGTGTATAGCATTACTGGCCGCTTGGTGACGGCTGAGGAGAATGTACCTGCCACTCCAGGGATGCGGGTAGCCGTGCCACGCATCCTGTCCTCCATGACCATCAATGAGATCGCGGGGTATCCCGTGCGCCGCGTATCCCACATCGACGGCACCAAGTTCTACCTGGACAACGATAACTGGCTGTTGCTGCGATTCTCCGGCACAGAGCCGTTGCTCCGCATCATGACGGAAGCGGACACCGCCGAGAAGGCCCAAGAGCTGATCGCCTGGGCAAAAGATGTGATCCACATCGACGAACAGTCTTGACCCCCATTGTGAGGGCAGGCGAGGAGACGACGCGTCCTCACCTGCCCTCGTCACTTCAGTAACCCATATTCCACCTTCCGAACCTCACATGGCGATCCAGGCTTATTGCCCGACGTGATGACGAAACCGGCGTAGGCACAGGAGAACGGAGCAAGACCATGAAGAGGACACCCGAGATCGCCTGGGGGATCACACTTGTTCTGGCATTATCGCTCGCTATGTGTGCTTCGGCCACACCCACCGATCGTCCCGCCCACCCGTCTACCACCCCCCAGACTCGCGTTTACCT
>JAGHDS010000246.1 GCA_021159845.1 Anaerolineae bacterium | reverse complement strand
TTACTATGCCATCCACGACCACTGGCGGGATGTGGTGGACAAACATCCGTTTCGCTGGCCCGAGATGAAGGATGCACCGCGTCCCTCGCTGGAGCTCGGCGGATACACCTTCGATTGGGTCAACGACGAGGCGCTGGCCCACACGGCCGCGTCTGAACGACGACTGCAAGTGGGCGCCCAGACCTATCATGCCATTGTACTGGATCACGTGCGCTATCTACCGCTGGAGACGGCGAAGCGGCTGCACGCTTTAGCGGGTGCGGGTGTGCCGCTCATCATCCTGGGTGACCCACCACAGCGTGTTCCCGGGCTGGCCGGTGGGTCGGAGGCCAACGCCCGGTTGCGCTCACTCTTCGCCGATCTGCTGAGCCGTGATGACGTGCGAGTATACCGCTCTATGGAAGCTTATCGCGCGGCCGGCGGTCTCCCACCCGATGTGGTTGTCGATGATCCCAAGGATGCGATGATATGGTGGGCGCATCGGCGCGTGGAAGGCGCGGACGTATACTTCATCCCCCACCCGGCCGTGACCCAATTGCGCTACCCGATCCCATACCGGGACGGCAACGCGCGGCCGAGCGCGCCAACCCGGCTGCGCCTTCGCCTGCGGGTTACGGAGAGGGCACCGCAGCTATGGGATGCCGAGTCGGGGACCATGTGGGCATTGCCCGCCTGTGATGATGGGGCCTACACCCACCTGGAGCTCACGTTCGAGCCGAACCGGGCGCACGTGATCGTATTTCCCCCAGCAGGTGTGCCTAACACAGCGCCACCCCGACCGTCAGCCGGAGGCCATGAGATGGCGATCACCGGCCCGTGGCGGATCACGCTGCCCGATGGTACTGTCGAGGAATGGGTCGATCTCCGGGACTGGCGTGATGACCCTCGCCTGCGCGACTTCTCCGGCACGCTCTCCTACCTTACGACGTTTGAACTGCCCGAGGGTCTGCCGCCTGGCCCTGCGTTCCTCGATCTAGGGCGAGTCGAGGTGACGGCGGAAGTACGCGTGAACGGCGAGTACGCAGGCGTGCGGCTGTGGGCGCCTTACCGGTTCCAGGTGGACCGCTGGCTGCGAGCAGGGCATAATGAGATCGAGGTGCGCGTGAGCAACCTGCTTTACAACGCGGTCCAGGGACGCTGCGAGCGGGAGGGAACCCGGCCGATCCCGGGGCTCAGGCCCGGCGAATGGGAGCAGGTGTTGGCAATGGGGCTGGTCGACCCGGTGGCGGAGCGACGGCCGTCGGGGCTGCTCGGACCCGTCCGGCTACGGTGGTGAGTACCTGAGAGAGGGTGAACGGAAGGGGGCGTATGACAGTATCTCTAGATCCCGAGCGACAGGAGCGGGCGCGTGAGTACGCCCGACTGCGACGCCGGCTGTTGGCCATCGACCTGGCCTTTGGGCTGGCATTCTTACTGGTCTGGTGGCTGAGCGGCCTGACCTTCGCTGTGCGGAATGCCGTAGCTGGGCTGCCGCGCTGGCTGGGGCTGATCCTGTACACAATTGCCATAGGTGGCACCTATTTCATCCTCCACGCCCCGCTGGAATGGTATAGCGGCTTCGTGTTGCCTCACCGTTATGGGTTGTCCACCCAGTCATTGCGGTCCTGGCTCGTCGATGAGGTCAAAGAGGTCCTCGTGAGCGCCGTGGTCTTGCTGCCGCTGCTGGAGGTGATCTACCTGCTGCTGCGTGCTCAGCCGGACTGGTGGTGGCTATGGGCGGCCATCATCTACCTGGCCTTCGCCGTGCTTTTGGCTAACCTGGCCCCTGTGGTCATCGCTCCGCTTTTCTACAAGTTCGTGCCGTTGAGCGAGCGTTCCGACGATCCGCAACAGCAGCAAAAGGATAGAGAGCTGTCCGATCGGCTCGTCCGGCTGGCGGAGCGGGCAGGGACAAGCGTGCGCGGTGTCTACGCCTTCAACATGAGCCGGACGACCACGGCCGCCAACGCCGGGCTGATGGGGCTGGGCAACACGCGCCGTATCGTCCTGGGGGATACGTTGCTGGACAACTACACGGCCGATGAGATCGAGACCGTGCTGGCTCATGAGCTGGGGCATCACGTTCACGGAGACCTCTGGAAAGGCATTGGCATGTCTACGATGCTGACGCTGATCGGGTTCTATCTGGCCCACGTGGCCTTGCGCTGGGGGATCGCCCACTTTGGCTTCCAGGGGATGGACGACCTGGCTGCCATGCCCTGGTTCGTCCTGGTGATGAGCGGCTTCGCGTTGGTGACGATGCCATTGCAGAACGCGTGGTCCCGCTGGCGGGAGCGTATGGCCGATCGTTATGCTCTGGAATCGACCGGCAAGCCGACCGCGTTCGCCTCGGCCATGACCCGCCTGGCGAACCAGAACCTGGCCGAGGCCGAGCCGCCGCGCTGGGTCGTCTGGCTGCTGTACAATCATCCTCCCATCAGCGAGCGACTGCGCATGGCCGATGAATACGCCCGGCGACGGCAGGTATGACCGCCTGTGGCGGGTACGACGAGGACTTCCTTCGTCATCCGTCGTCATTCGTCTATCATCTCCCGTCGTATTTCCAGCTAAGCAGATCATACCGGAGACCTCGGAGAGGAAATTGCAGGGATGGAACAAGGGAATCGGGAGTTCGTCATCGGTGTTACGTACTGGCCACGACGCAAGGCCACCGGTTGGTGGCTCGACTTCGATCGCGGCGAGGTGGCCGAGGAGCTGGCCCACATCGCTGCGATGGGCTGTCACGCGGTGCGCCTGCCGCTCCTGTGGTCCGCCGCCCAGCCCACCGCGGATCGACTGGAGCACCGCGTGCTGGATTGTCTGGGCGACGCGCTGGACGCCGTAGAGGATGCGGGGCTCCGCGCCCTGGTCGATCTGCAGGTAGGCCTGGCGTGCGGTGCCTTTCACTTTCCCGACTGGGCGATGGATTTCCCGCCGGCCGAGCCTCCCGTGTTCCAGGTCGTGAACGGCCGCGCGGAGGCTCGCTACCAACTGCGGGATCCCTTCGAGGACGAGAAGCTGGTTGACGCGCAGCGACGGCTGTTCCGTGAAGTGATCGGCTACTACGATGAGCACCCGGCCGTGCTGGGGTGGAGCCTGGGGCATGAGCTAGACCGGGCGCGGCCGCCTCGCGATCCGGACGCGGCCGCCGAGTGGCTGGACCAGCGCTCGACGGAGATCCGGGAGGTGGCCGAGGGGGCCCGGCTGCTCTGGTACGCCGACGCGTCGGCTCTCACCCGGCCGGTGGGGGTGCGTCCCGCCGACGTCGCCGAGATCCTGGGCTCCCTGGCCGTGGAGGTTTACCCCAACCTGCACCACACGGCCGAACACCCGCTGGACGAGGAGGTGGTGCGGTTCACCGTGGCGCTGATGCGGGCGCTGGCGCCGGAAGTCCCCATCTGGGTGGTCGGCTGCGCCGTGCCCACGGTGCCCGTCCCCGGTGACCCGGGCACGATGATCTGGGACCTGATCGATCGGGAGACGAGGGAGATCTACTTCGCCAGCGAGATGGAACAGGCGGAGTTCGTGGAGCGCGTGCTGGAGGGGCTGATCGCCGACGGCGTGGAGGGATGCTGGCTGGGGCATTATGCCGACTTCGACGAGGCGCTGTGGGAGGACCCGCCGCTGGATCGATGTCGCCGAGCGCGGGTGTTGGGACTGGTGCGGCGGGACGGCAGCGAGAAACCGGCGGCCGAGATCGTCCGCCGCATCCGCGAGCGTCTTCAGGCGGGTGAGTTGAAGCCTGGGGAACCGGAGCGCCGATTGGAGCTAGACCCCAGGGAGTACTGGCAGGAGCCCGAGCGGCACCTACCCCGGCTGTACGAGGAGTACCGGGAGGGCGGCCACGGGTAGTTGGGGCTCAACTGAAAGGCACCGCAGAGATGCCGGGAACG
Source organism: Anaerolineae bacterium (assembly GCA_021159845.1). GTDB lineage: Bacteria > Chloroflexota > Anaerolineae > DUEN01 > DUEN01 > JAGHDS01. The sequence goes on along the minus strand of JAGHDS010000246.1, from coordinate 1,719 downwards.
AAATTTTAAATAACCGCGAGGAGCGCAAAGGGAGCTATAGATCTTCACCTGGATAATTGCGTTTCACCCTTCCTGGGGAGAGATGCTGAGGGGGCGGCCGCTTCACCCATGGCCGCCCCCCTATGCAACACGGCTACTCCGATGCGTTGCTCTGCCCACGCAGGTAGATGAACCAGTACATCAAGCCAACCATGATGGAGCCGCCGATGATGTTGCCGATGGTGACGGGTAGCAAGTTGGCCAGGAAGAAATTCCGCCAGGTCAGGTTGGCGTAGTCGCTGGCGCTCCTGCCGGTGGCCTCCCAAAAGGCGGCGGATGCGCTCGCCTTGACGAGCAGCCCGATGGAGAGGAAATACATATTCGCCACGCTGTGCTCGAACCCGCTGGCGACGAAGGCCGTGATCGGGAAGATGATTGAGAGGATCTTCCCCGTGGCCGTGCGGGCGCTGAAGCAGAGCCAGACGGCTAAGCACACCAGCGCGTTGCACATGATCCCTAGGGCGATGGCCTGGACGAACCCCAGGCTGCATTTGGCATTGGCGATATTGAGGATGTTCAACCCGATGGCGCCGCCCCCGAACGTGTACTGTTTGCTGATCAGCATCAGCCCGGCTGTGGCAACCGACCCCACGAAATTACCCGCGTAGACGATCAGCCAGTTGCGCAACAACTGCATCGTCGTGATGCGGCGGCTGGCCCAGGCCATCACGATCAAATTGTTCCCTGTGAACAGCTCAGCCCCGGCTATGACGACGAGAATAAGCCCTAAGCAAAAGACCAGGCCACCAAGCAGCTTGGTGACCCCAAACGATAAGTGCCCGCTGGCGCCCGCCGTTACCGTCGTGGCGAAGACGGCTCCCAAGGCGATGAACGCTCCGGCCAGAATGGCCAACGCGAATACGTTGAGTGGGGCCATGACCGCCTTCTGCACTCCGACTTCCTCGGCTTTAGCGGCCATCTCTGGCGGGATGAGAGCATCTATGTTCCATGTGGGTGCATTGAGACGTGCTTGTGTCATCTATGTCCCTTCCTCCATTGGATTTTAAACTCTCGGCCAAGCGTTTTGGCATCTGCCTGCTCTGGCGAAGGTCAGGGAGCATAACGCTGACTGACCTCATCGCGCCGCATTATGCGATCTTCCCCTGGTCGTCACGGTTCCACGGTTCGTTCATCACATCTTGTACCTCCCATTTGCCCCGTGTTTTTCTTTTGGCCGTGTTCGGGGGAAATGGTCAGCAGGGGCCTGGGCTCTAGCGCTGGCATTCGGCGATGGCTCTCCAGCAGCCGCTCCTTCCGCTCCATGTAGTACCGGAAGTGATCCCAGCTCACGTCCGGCGGGACGGTATGGTCTACAGTGGGGATGTATCCCCCTTCCTCGACTAACGGGGCCAGCTCCCGCAGATGCTTGTCGATCGCCTCCGGGCCCTGAGCCAGCACCCGCTTGTCCACGCCTCCCCACAGCCGCAGCGCGCGGCCGAACTTCCGCCGCAGACGTACCGGGTCCTGCCCGGCGGCACGCTCCAACGGCCAGAGCACATCCACGCCAGCGTCCATCATCATCCCCACCAGCGGCTCCGGTTGCCATCCGTATCGACGCAGACGTAGCGCACGCCGTGGGAGTTGTAGAACTCGACGACCCGCTTGAGCCGGGGGTAGGTAGATGGACTTCCTAATTCTGACGGATAAAGTGCAAACCTATCTCAAATTAGGAAAATGAAC
>JAGHDS010000129.1 GCA_021159845.1 Anaerolineae bacterium | reverse complement strand
TTTCCAGTCGGAGGGGGGCTTACAGATAGAGGTGGACGGCCGGCCGTGGGTGGGACCGCGCGTGTTGGGGAAAGGGTTGCATGGTCTGCATGTGATCCAAGAGCATCCCGAGCAGGGTGGGGTGGCACGACTGCTGTGGAGGCCGCCTGGTGCATCACTCGAACCTGTGCCGATGGATGTGCTCTTCGCTGTGTCGCCGTGGAACCACGGATTGCTGGGATCGTACTTCCGAGGGGATCGCTGGCAGGGAAAACCGGTGTTCCAACAGGTGGATCCGGTTGTGTTGTTCGCCTGGCCCGATCCGGAGCCTTGGCCTGGTCCCTTCAGCGCTCGCTTCGAGGGGCAGATCGAAGCGCCAGTGGATGGGATGTATCTCTTCAGCGTGAACGCTGACGACTGGCTGCGGGTTTGGATCGATGGCAGGCTTATCGGCGAGGGGACGAATCCGGTCGGTGTGAACATCGTGGAGGCTAACGTCCCTTTGACGGCCGGCCGGCATACGATTCGCATCGACTACTACCAGGAGGGGGGCGGCAAGGCGTTGGAGCTGTGGTGGGCGCCCCCGGGGCAGCCGAAGCAGGTTGTCCCGCCGTCGGCCCTGTACCCGGCCGCGCGGTATTAGGGCTGATGACAGGGCCCGTCATTCGCCTTTCGTCCTTCGTCGTATTTTCAGGCCGGTGGCGCCCGGCGCGTTGAACTCTGGTAGGCTGACAAAAATGGGGAGTGCGTTGTGACACACGCTGTCGCGTTTTCCAGAGGGGAGCGTTATCTGCGCGGCCTGGCGTTGATGGCCGTGGTGGCGTTGGCCGCGGCTGCTCAGTGGGTGTTGAATCATCGGGGGCTGCCTTCAGTGCTTGCCTCCTGGCCCGGATTGAGTCGATTGGGGATGCACCCTGGCTTGCTCGGCCTGGCCCTTTATGCGCTCGCACTGGCCGCGCTGATGGTGCTCTTGTCCGATCCACTCATCGGTGTGGCCGGCAGTGGCGGCCGACACGCTGCCTGGGTGGACGTCCTCCTCGTCGTCGGGCTTTTGGCGTTGGCGATTTGGGCGCGGCTTCACCAGATCGATGAGATACCGCCGGGGTTGCACGCGGAGGAGACAGCCGTCGCCCGGCGGGCCTTGGAGATCGTGCGGGGGAGCTGGCCGTTGCCGTGGCACATGGCCTTGCCGGGCGTGTCTTGGGCATACCCCTACTATATGGCCCTCTTCTACAAGTTGTTCGGCCCCGGCTACCTGGCGATCAAGCTGCCAGCCATCGTTGGGAGCGCGCTCGCGGTGATCCCGCTCTACTTGCTGGCCCGGGAGACGATGCGGCCGGCCGTTGCCGCGGCGGTGACGGCCCTCTACGCCACCTCGCACTGGGGTATTGCCATCGCGCGTTGGGGACAGGCGAACGCTCTGGTGCCCTTCTTCGCCTGCCTGGTACTGTGGCTGGTATGGCGAGGCGTGCACATGGGGCGTCGAGGATATTGGATCGTCGGGGGGATCGCCCTGGGGATCAGTCAGTACACGCATCCGGCCGCGCGGCTCATCCCGGTCATCGTCACCCTGTTCATCCTCTGGCGATCGCTTTTCCCGCGCGGCTATCTGCGTCGTCACTGGCGCCTGGTGGCGCTTCTCTATGCGTTGGCTTTACTCGTGTACCTGCCGTTGGGGTGGTCGTCGTTGAGTGGGCCGGTACCGGGGGGTGCAGCGGCGGCGACTGCGGGCGGCTCGGAGGTGCACGTCTGGCACAATGTGCTGGCTTACGTGCAGGCGTTTCACTATCGGGGGGATGCGGATCCGCTGAACAATTTGGCGGGCGCGCCGCAGCTTGAGGGGATCACGGCGGCCTTGTTGGTCATTGGGATGATGGGCGCTATCGTCTGGTGGCGTCGTCCGGCCTCTGCGCTGCTGTTGATCTGGGTGGGCGTCTATCTGATCGCTGGTGTATTTGCGCCGCGGGCGCCCGATGCGTTCCGCACGTATGGGATGCTTCCCGCGCTCGTGTTGCTGGCTGGTGTGGGCCTGGAGCTGCTGTGGAGCGCCTGGGAGCGCATTGATCCTCTCTCGGCCCGATCATCTGGCTGTGACGATATTGGTAGCTGTGGTCGCCTGGGCCGGGTTGGATGGCGTGTCAACCTATTTCAGCCGTCAGGGGTGGCAGCCGGGCCCCTGGGCCGAGCTTGATGTCTCGCGAACGCGGGCGGCTCGATATCTGCGTCGGATCGTCGATGGCGCGCCCGGGTCTTGGCACGTGTATCTCGGCCGGTCGTTCTGTGGCCCATCGCCCATTGATGCCCTCGTCCCCGGGCTGGCGACCGAGTGCCTGATCCTGCCCGATCATGTACCTGTGCCGCCGGATCGAACGGGCAACGTCGCGTATGTGCTCGAACCGCGGTTGGGATCCGTGGCTGATGCGCTTCAACACTACTATCCGGAGGCGCGTCGGAAGGAGGAACGCGATATTACGGGGCGCCCCTTGTTTGTGGCCGTAGTTATCCCAGCGCGGGTGGTCGATCGTCGTGGGCTTCGTTCCGCCTTCTGGCCTGGAGAGTTCACGGCGGGGACGCCTGTGGCTGAGGCGTCGGTGGCCAACCCCTTCTCCGATTCCCCGGCGCAATCGCCGATCCCTGCGCCGTACGCCCATCGGCTGTGGGGTGGGTTGTACCTGACGGAGACCGGCGCCTATCGGTTCCGTTTGGGGCCATCGCCAGGGCAGTTGTTTCTTTACCTGAACGATCTTTTGGCTGTTGCGGCGTTACATGGTGGAGCGTCGTCCGTGAGTCCCCCGATATGGCTGCCGCAAGGGGTAATCCCGTTTCGGGTAGAGCAAGTGGTGCCGTCCGGGTCTGGGCCGGCGTTGGTGTATGTTGAGTGGATGCCGCCCGGCGCTCAGCGCTGGGAGCCGATTCCACCGGGACGGTTGTTGCCCGTATTGCCGCTGAATGGGATTATCGCGGCGTACTATCGTGGAGATCGGCTTGTGGGTAAGCCAACGCGTGTGGTTGTGGCTCCGCTGTTGCTGGGCGATGGCATGGGGCGGCAGGATGCTTATGCGGTACGGTGGTTATGCTCATTGGGCGTTAGTGAAGAGGGGGAGTATCGTTTCCGGCTGCGCTCGAAGGATGGCGCCCGCTTGTATGTGGACCATCGGCTTGTCGTGGATCACTGGCGACTGGATGATCCGTCCCCACAGGAGGGAATGATCTCGTTGAAGCAGGGGTGGGTCCCGGTGGAGCTGCGTTACTTTAACAGTGGGGGGG
>JAGHDS010000183.1 GCA_021159845.1 Anaerolineae bacterium | reverse complement strand
CTATTCACTCGGCCAGACGAACGTTGCAGCGAAGGCAATTATACCGCACGTGATTCCAAACGCACAAGCTCTATCACAGGGTAACTGTTCACCGTCGGGGTAAGAGGAACTAGCAACGCCATGCCCTTACAACGGAGTTGTATATCCTGCAACCCAGCGGCCTGACGGCTTGTCGGGCCCCATCTCCCTGTAGTTCCCCTCCTCAATCCGCTCCACCGGGGAGAGCCATTCACCACCGGGAAAAACGCACCCGTACGACACACGATCTATCAGAGGCGATCCAGACGCCAAGCCGTATCCTCCGCCAACGTCTCCCAAGCACAGCCCTACGACACACTAGCTCGAACTTGCCCCCCACATAGCCACATGGTATCCTGCTGACACTTCGCCCACGAGGGAGCCCTATGCGTGCGATGAGCTTGAATATCTGGAATTACAACGATCCGTGGCCCCGACGCCGCGACCTGATCGTCGCGGCGGTGCGCGCGGCCGCTGCGGATGTGATCGCCTTCCAGGAAATACGCGGTGACCCAGACCGTGATGAGATCGGAGCGAAGGGTAACCGCCTCAACCAGGCGGAGCAAATCGCCGCCCGGCTGTCCGAGTATCCACACCTGATCGTACGACCCGCCATGCATTATCCTGACGGAGCATGGGAAGGGTTAGCAATCCTATCCCGAATCTCCTTCATCGAACATGGCTGGATTCCACTCACACGCGATCCAACCGACCCGGAAGACCGACACCAGCGAATTCTCCTATATGCCCGTCTAGAGGTGTCAGGCGATCCGCTATGGCTTTTCAACACACACCTCTCGCTCAGCCGAGCAGCCAGGGCTCGCAACGTTGAGGAGATACTCGCCCACACGGCCCGCTTCACCGGCCGACGCCTGCTGATGGGCGATCTGAACGAATTGCCAGATCAAGCTCCCATGGCTATGCTATATGAGGCTGGCTGGAGGGACGTTTGGGCCACACTAAGGCCGGACGAGCCTGGGTTCACCTATCGATCCGACGGGCCGTGGCAACGCATTGACTACGCATGGGCCAGCCCGGAGCTTGTCCCTTTCCTCCGAGATATCGAGCTGGCCGCGAGCCAGCCGGGAGAGGACGGCATCTACCCATCAGACCATATCGGGCTTATCGTGACGATAAGCGAGAGTAAGTAGGAAGCCAATACATCGTCGACAGCGTTTCGCTGTACACCACCAGTTTCAAGATCCCGTGGAGGTGCTCCATGTCTTCCGTTCCACCGTTCGATCGGCCGGGCATATGGCTGAAAGGGAACCTACATACACATACGACAGCTTCGGACGGGCGTGTGGCCCCACTGGAAGCCGTCAACTGGTTCGCCGAGCACGGCTATGATTTCCTGGCGATCACAGACCACAACTGGATCACCCCGCCCCCTATGGATAACCCACCGCTTACACTGATCCCCGGGGCGGAGATCAGTACCCAACGCTGTGGTGTCGACTACCATGTCGTGGCCATCGGGATCACGGAGATGCCCGGGCCGCCCGGACGTGACCCCCAAACGGTGATCGATGCCGTAAACACGGCTGGGGGCCTGGCGATCCTAGCCCACCCGTATTGGCATGACCATACACTGGACGATCTACGCCCTCTGCACGATTACGCGGGGATCGAGATATTCAATACGAGCTGCTGGCTGGAAATCCAGAAGGGACACTCCTTGGTGCACTGGGACCTCCTGCTACGACGAGGGCATCGCGTGTTGGGATTCGCCACCGACGATTGCCACTGGCGTATCCCAGACTACGGCAAAGGCTGGGTCACGGTACGCGCGGCTGAAAATACCCCCCAAGCCATCGTGGATGCGCTGAAAGCCGGGCATTTCTATGCCAGCACAGGCCCCGAGATATACGATGTATCCCTGAACGAGCGGCAGGTGACCGTGCGATGCTCACCTGCCAAGTCCGTATACGTGATCGGCAACGACAACAGTTGCCCTAATGCCATACACGCGTGGGATGGTGAGCCGATTACCGAGGCAGCGGTGGAATTACACCCACGACAGAAGTACTTCCGGGTCGAGGTCGTGGATTTTGAGGGGCACTCGGCCTGGACGCAGCCGGTGTGGGTTCGGTAACGAGCCACACTCAATTAGGAAGCCAGAGGCCCGGCCTCACAAAAGAGGCCGGGCCTTTCATCTTCTCTACGGCCTAGCCTAAGCCCAAAGGGAGGCTATTTCGCGCATGAACCGGATATACGTCTCAATGCCTCGGAAGAAATTAGGGAGATGTAGCTTCTCATTAGGGGCATGTAAGTTGTCGTCCGGCAATCCAAAACCTAATAGCAGGCTATCCACGCCCAGCTTGTCCTTGATGATGCCGACCACAGGCACACTGCCCCCCTGACGCGTGAGGAGCGGTGGCTTCCCCCACACAGCCTGCAACGCCTGACTGGCAGCCTGGACTGCTCTCGAATCCCGAGCCAAGACAGACGGCAAGCAACCCGCTATGTACTCCAGCTCCCATGTCACCGTCGGCGGCACGTGTTGCTCCAGGTAGGCCCGTAGGCTTTCATAAACCTGCTCCGGCCGCTGATCCGGGACTAGGCGCGTGGATATCTTCACCATGGCCTTCGCCGGCAGCACCGTCTTGGCCCCCTCTCCGGTAAAGCCACTGAGCAACCCATTCACATCCAACGTGGGACGAGCCGTCGCCCGCTCCAAGGCTGTATATCCCTCCTCTCCACGCAGCGCCGGGGCACCGGTCTGTTCTAACCACCAATCCTCCTGTTGTGGCAGTTTCGCCAGCTCAGCGCGTTCCTCCTCGGTTAACGGCCGCACATGGTCGTAGAAGCCGGGCCACGTCACCCGGCCGTGCTCATCTCGCATCCCGGCGACGAGCTCGCACAACACCTGTGCCGGATTATCCACCGCGCCGCCGAAGACACCAGAGTGTAGATCCCCCCTGGGGCCCTGGACACGGATCTCGAAATAGGCCAATCCCCGCAAGGCGTAGGCGATCGACGGCACGTCTGGAGCCAGGATGCCCGCATCCGTATTGAGACATACGTCGGCCGCCAACAACTCCTCGTGTTCAACGATGAAATCCGCCAGGCTGGGTGAGCCGATCTCCTCCTCGCCCTCGATCATATACTTCAAATTAACGGGGAGGCCAGTCGTACGAACCAACGATTCCACGGCTTTGATGTGGGCGATCATTTGCCCCTTCATATCGGACGCGCCACGGGCGTACAGGTTGTCGCCGCGAACCCGTGGATCGAACGGATCGCTCTTCCACAGGTCCAATGGATCGACCGGCTGCACGTCGTAGTGGCCGTAAACGAGGATCGTGGGCGCGTCCGCACCGGCTTTAAGGTACTCACCATACACCACCGGATGGCGCTTGGTCGGGAGTACATCCACGCGATCGAAGCCAAGTCCCTTAAGCCGATCGACGAGCCACTCGGCTGCCCGCCGCATATCGGGTTCATACTCAGGCAGTGTCGAGATCGATGGAATGCGAAGGATCCCTTTCAAATCCTCCAGAAACGCGTCACGGTGCGCCCTCGCGTAGCTGATAGCAGCATCCGTCTGAGTCATATGGCCTCCTTGGTCAGATAGTCAGGTCATCGACATGCACAGAATCCGGAAGCTGTGAGAGCTTCCGGATTCCAGGTCACACAGCCAGATCCGCTCAATCACAAGCACATCATTTCCGCAACCTCGGATCCAAGGCATCGCGCAGCCCATCGCCCAGTAGATTAAACCCCAGCACCGCCAGGAAGATAGCCAACCCCGGGAAAGTCGCTATATAAGAAGCGCTGAAAATGTATTGGCGGCCCTCCCCTAACATGGAGCCCCACTCAGGCGTCGGTGGTTGCACGCCCAGCCCCAGGAAGCCCAACCCGGCGGCCACCAAGATCGTGGACCCCAAGCTTAGCGTAGCCTGGACGATCACCGGCGCCATAGCGTTTACCAGGATATGACGTCGGATGATATCCCAATCCCGCACTCCGACGGAGCGGGCAGCCTCCACGTACGTCTCCTCCCGGATACTAAGCACAGAGCCGCGCACCAGCCGGATAAAAGAGGGAATGGTGCTGATCCCTACGGAGATGATGACGTTGCGCAGTCCCACTCCCAGGACCGCCACCAACGACAAGGCCAGCAAGATGCTCGGGAACGACAATAGGATATCGGCGACGCGCTGAATGAGCATATCAACCCAGCCGCCATAGTAGCCCGACACGGCGCCCAAGGGAATCCCGATCAGCAGTCCGATGCCGACCGCCAGGAACCCGATCATTAGAGAGAGCCGACCGCCATACAACAACCGGGCGAGCATATCGCGCCCCAAATGATCCGTGCCCAGCGGATGCGCCGAGTTAGGCGGGATCAGCACATCAGAAAGCTTCATCTCCTCGGGATTATACGGCGTCAAAAGTGGCGCGGCAATACAAGCCAACACCAAAAGCAACAAGATGGCCAACCCGAGCACGGCCGGCCCCTGCTGACGAAACCGACGCCACGTTTCCCGGTAAGGGCTATGACGTTCGACACGTATTTGCGGAGCAAGAACAGCCACTGTATCAGCCATAGCGGATTCGCGGGTCAATGTACGCATACAGGATATCTACGATGAGATTCACGGTGATGAGCATCACGGCGAACACCAGGACGATGCCCTGGACCATCGGATAGTCGCGGGCGAAGATGGAATCCACCAGGAGCTGACCCATACCAGGCCAGCCGAAGACCGTCTCCGTAAGTACAGCACCGCCCAACAACGCCCCGAATTGAAGGCCAATCACGGTGACGACGGGAATGAGAGCGTTACGCAAAGCGTGTCGCAACACCACAGTGGATTCACGCAGCCCTTTAGCCCGAGCAGTGCGCACATAATCATCCCCCAGCACTTCCAACATGCTGGACCGTGTCATCCGGGCCACCAGGGCGATGGAAAACGCCGCCAATGTGAATGACGGCAAAATATAGCTGGTCGGATGCTCCGATCCCGCCGCCGGCAACCAATGTAACCGCACGGCAAACAGGACAATCAGCATCAGGCCCAGCCAGTACACCGGCATGGAGATGCCAAAAAGAGTGCTGACCGATATGAGGAAATCCAGGATCGAATTACGACGATAGGCGGCGAAAACGCCGCCTAGAACCCCCAACAGACCCGCGATGGCCATGCTGATCGTCGCCAGTTTCACCGTCGCGGGCAGGCGCGTCATGATCTCCCGGAGAACAGGCTCCTTCGTGCGCGCGGAGATGCCCAGATCTCCACGCACCATGCGACCGAAGAACGTAGCATATTGTACGGGCAGGGGACGATCCAGCCCCATCCAAGTTCTGATGCGCGCCACGTCATCTTCCGAAGCCAGCAAGCCAGCGATCACACGTGCGGGATCGCCCGGCAACAAGCGCACCAACAAGAAAACGATGAAGGAGATGCCGATGAGTGTAATCAACGCGGCGAGAAGCCGCTGCACTATGTAATGAGTGAAAGAGGTCATCTTCCCAGGTTTTCACCCCCCATCTACATGATCCCCCAGCGGGCAAGGGCAAGAAAGCTCCCAGCCCTTGCCCGCCGGCTTCCACTCAAAAAGCACGGATTACTCAGCAGGGTGTGCGTAGATAGCGGAGAACTTCTCTGTTGGATGATAATCCACGCCAGCAATATTCGCCCGGTAAACGATGGGGAATCGCTGTACCCACAGGAAGATCCAGGGCGCGTCCTCCCAGATAAGTCGCGAGGCCTGACAATACAGGTCCTTACGCTTGTCGGGATTCGTCTCCTTCCCAGCGGCCTCGATGAGCTCGTCCACTTTGGGATTCTTATAGAAGGACGTCTCCAGGCCATTAGGCGGGCTCTCCGGCGAGTAGAACTGCATCATCTGCTGCGCCGCATCCAGGTAGTCAGGCGCCCAGCCAAGGAAGTGTAGATCGATGGTATTCTTATCGGGCGGTGTCATGATCGCGGCGACATAGGATGGCCAGTCCATCGTGGAGACCGGAGCCTTGATGCCGATCTCATTCAGGTAGTTAGAAATGGCCTGCGCAGCCTGGAAATCCTGTACGTAACGTCCGGTTGGGGCAATGAAGTTGAGTTGCAAGTCCTTCACACCCGCCTCGGCCAGTAACGCTTTGGCCTTGTCAGGATTGTACTCATAGGGCTGTAACTTGCAATAGCCGAACAAATTAGGAGCCATCGGCGCATCCAGCGGCTCCGCGGCGCCGAACAGGACACCTTTGATGATCTCCTGCTTGTCGACCGCGTAGTTGAGAGCCTGTCGCACGCGTACGTCGTCCAAAGGCTTATGCAAAGTATTGATAGCGATGAAGATCGTGCGATCGCTGGGGGCCAATAGCACCTTCACGTCCGAATTCTTTTGGAGCGCTGGCAGATCGCTGATCGGCGGCAGGATGATGAGATCGACCTGGCCGGCCAACAGCAAGCTCTCCCGAGTAGCTGCCTCCGGCACAACGCGGAAAACCACTTTGTCATAGTAGGGTTTTTCACCCCAATAGTTCGGATTGCGTGTGATCTCGATGCGTTCCCCTTTCACGCGCTCTTCGAAGATATACGGGCCAGTCCCAACCGGCCGCGTAACGGATTCATACGAATTCCCTTCCATATTGACTGACTTGGGCGAGATGATGCCAGCGTTTTCCAAGGAGAGCGAGCTGATCAAGGGAGCAAACGGTTGGCTTAGATAGATCTTGATAGTATACTCGTCAACCGCTTCCACCTTCTTAATCGCGGCGAAGGTGCTACGCATGGGCATCTTCACCTTCGGATCGAGCATCCGGTCCAGATTCCACTTGACGGCCTCGGCATTCATGGGAGTACCATCATGGAAGGTAACCCCCTTACGCAGGTGAAGCGTGTACTCCAGGCCATCATCGGAAACCTCCCAACTGGTGGCCAACTTCGGTTGAACATTCCCATCCTTATCGGTGACGACCAATGTCTCCACCATGTACTCAATGATGTTGGAAACCGTTGTCGTCGTCGAGAGGGCTGGGTCTAAAGTGTCTGGGTCGATGCCCACCGCGATGCGGAAGGTCTCAGCCTTCGCTGCAGGTGCGGGTGTCGCCTTCGCTTCCTTCTGAGCGGAAGGCTTGGAAGGCGCAGCCGCGGGAGCGGGAGCACATGCGGCCAGCAACATCAACGAGATGAGCAAGCCGGCCAAAGCTACATACGTCATCGAGATGCTATGACGCCTGTGGGGACGGATGAACCACCGATTCATAATGTCCTCCTTCCTACGATCACCAACTTATCGATCCACTTACCGATATAACAAACGAGAAGACCTTACCCGGTTTTCCCTTTCTCCTCGACCCGTACTATGCAAAAATCTCCACAGAGAGGGGACAAGAACTCAAGACTTCCACAACCAACGCACAGGCGCCTAAGGGATCGGAGGCTGAGAAGGTCAGCACGCCCTGGCATAGTTGGGATTATGCATCCAAGGGGAATTTCATGTGGAACAACCCCTGGTCCAAAGCAGAAAGCGCCGAGAAAACTCGGCGCTGAGTAAAGCCATTATACCCAAGAGAGGAGTGACCGTCAAACTGGCGCGTTCGCCCCTCGCAACTGCTCACCATTAGGGTAAAAGGGGGTAGTTGCGCCGCCACCACAAGCCGAACCAGGCTCCCTTCTCCCAGGCGTGGGAGAAGGGGGCCTGGGGGATGAGAGCCGCCCGCCGCCGAAGCACCCAGAACTAGCCGACTGATACCGAAAGCCTCTTTATCCACATCGCTTGCCGAATGTTGGTGAAACCCGGTAAGAGAAACCCGGCTTTTTCGAGAAGCCGGGTTTCTTCCCGGGGACCATCGCCGGGTCCTCGGTCTACATCGTTTATCGGATGCCATTGGGACCCAGTAGGGGATCAGTGAACAATTACCCCGTGGGCCTGGTTTCACGTACAAAGAGCTTTTATGTTACAATAACGCGGCCTTAGGCGGCTAGCGCCTACGTAGGAGGAACCCGTGTCTGGCTTTTACACACCACAACAGTCGATCCACATCCGGCCAATGCTGTCCCCGCGTTACTCCTCGGCTGCTACAGGCACTATGGAGGAAGCCCTTCCACACCTCCGCACATCATAATCGGTGTGCATTGGCTCCTCACTGATATACTCTACGCAGCGCACGGTAAATCGCCTAGCACGAAACACTCTCACGCTTCCTGAGCGTACATGAGCTTGCCGCTTTTCGCTTGAATGAGGATAGGACTATGAACTCAGCCCACATGGATATATAGGAGAGGAAGAAAATCATGGCTGAGAGGATACTCATTTTCGCCGCCTGGCCTTACTGTAATGGCGACCTGCACATCGGCCACATCGCCGGGGCCTACCTGCCCCCTGACATCTTCGCCCGCTACCACCGACTGAAGGGAAACGAAGTCGTATGGGTGTCCGGCTCCGATACCCACGGGACGCCGATCACTGTGCGGGCAGAAGAGGAGGGCATTACCCCCCGCCAGGTCGTTGATCGCTATCACCCACGGTTCCTTGAGTTATTCCAAAAACTGGGGATCACCTTCGACCTCTTCACTGAGACGAACACGGAAAACCATTGGGCCGTCACCCAAGAGGTCTTCTTGCGCCACTGGGAGCGCGGGTACATCTATAAGGACACCCAAAAGGCCCTATATTGCAACCACCACCAGGGCTTTTTGGCCGATCGCTACGTGGAAGGCACTTGCCCCTACTGCGGTTATGAGCACGCCCGGGGCGATCAATGCGATCACTGCGGCCGCATGTTAGACGCCACAGAGTTGATCTCCCCCCGATGCAAGGTCTGTGGCAGCACGGATATCGTCGTTCGCGAGACGGAGCATTTCTTCTTGGACCTGGCCAAGTTGAACCGCCCCCTGTTGGAATGGATCCGACAGGATAAGGAACACTGGCGTCCTAATGTATTGAACTTCACCCGGGCCCAGTTGGAATCCGGCGAGCTACACGGCCGCCCCATCACCCGCGATATCCAATGGGGTGTCCCGATCCCATTGCCCGGGTATGAGAGCAAACGCATCTACGTATGGTACGACGCCGTCATCGGTTACCTGTCCGCCACGCGGGAATGGGCGAAACTGACCGGCCAGCCCAACGCCTGGCGAGGCTGGTGGGAGGTCGACCGAGCCTCTGATGTGAAATCCTACTATTTCATCGGCAAAGACAACATCCCATTCCATACCATCATCTGGCCGGGTATGCTGTATGCTTACGGTGGCTTGATACTCCCCTACGACGTACCGGCGAACGAGTACTTAAACGTCGAAGGGGCCAAGCTCTCCAAGTCCCGTCACTGGGTCATCGAGGCCCTGGATGTGCTGGAACGCTACGATCCTGACCCGTGGCGGTACATCCTGACCGTCAACGCCCCGGAGACGGCCGATGTAAACTTCACATGGGAGGAGTTCGTTCGCCGCAACAACACTGAGCTCGTCGCCACGTGGGGAAACTTAGCGAACCGCGTGCTCAGCTTCGCCTATCGGCGCTTTGATGGCCGGGTGCCTCAACCAGGCAACCTGGACGCCACCGACCGGGCTCTGCTCTCTCAAATCGAGGCGGGATTCCAGCGGGTGGGAGAGCAGATCGAGCAGTGCCACTTCCGTGCAGCCATCATCGAGGCGATGGGACTGGCTCAGGAGGCCAACCGCTACCTGAACATCAAAGAGCCCTGGAAGCAGATCAAAGAGGATCCCCAAGCAGCAGCCACGAGCATCTATGTCTGTCTCCAGGCCATCAACTGGCTCCGGGTGATCTTCAGTCCATTCCTGCCTTTCTCATCGCAGAAACTACATGAATACCTGGGCCATGAAGGTGGGCTCTTCGGGCGACAATACGTCGAGGAGTACCATGAGACGGAGCGTTCTCATCTGGCATTGAGATATGACAGCTCGGATGTAACGGCACGATGGGAGCCACAGCGGCTATCTCCCGGCCAGCAGCTAAACAAGCCAGCACCCCTGTTCCGCAAACTGGATGAATCGATCGCCGAAGAGGAGGTCGAGCGCATGTTGGCCGCCAGCGGCTCGCCGACGCACTGAGTATGTTCACATGTGGGGTAATGGCTTCTTGAAAGGTCAGTTAGCATAGTTTGGAGGGCGGGCAATCATGAGCTCTACCCGGTTGCTGATCCTAGGTCTACTGCTTTCGGTGGCCATCATTGGAGGGGCCATGTATATCGCAGGGCGGCGCACCGCGGCGCCAGAGGAGGCATCGGTTCCCACGCCGGAAGCCACGACGCCGCCCAGCAAATCGGCGCTGCCCCCGACGAATACACCGACGGCCACGCCCACACCCGCCGCAGAAGCAGCAACGGTGACCCGAGCGGCGGGTGTGGGCGTGGCCGTCGGTGTGTTCGTCGGGGGCAGCGCCGATTTGCTGGGCGGCGTCGTGGCTTCCGGCGTGGGAACCGATGCCTCCTCTGG
>JAGHDS010000180.1 GCA_021159845.1 Anaerolineae bacterium | reverse complement strand
GCCCTACGTGCCTTGTACGACCACGCCGAATTCCTGTACTGCTTCAACGTGACCCGATCCCTGCCTACCCGGCTGTTAAACGGCGTATTCCTCACCCTGGCAGGCTTCTACCTCACCGGCTTCCCTGTAGCCGAGCAGTGGCGACTGGTCGGCATGACCCGGCTGGTTACTCACCTCGACCCCATCGGCAGTGCGCTGGAGCAGCCCGGCATCCAGGCTGCCCGGGACATCTACGGCGAAACCTGGATGCGACACATCCCCAGCCTGCGTGACGAGCCACTGGGCGCCATAGCAACTGAGACGATCCTATGGGTCCCGCAGCGCGCGCGACAAACGGGGCTCCCGCTAATCCCCGCCTGGGCGGAGTACTACTTCCACATCACCGGCGAGTCCCTGCGCCACGATCAGTGGACCGGCCTGCGGATCATGACGGATGAAGAGTTCTGGCAGGCAATTGACCTGGAACGTCCGGAGCTGGCCGCCGTACGACAGGCCGTGGCAGCAGGCGATAACGAGGCCGCCCGATCAGCATACACCGAGCACCTTGCACGGATTGCCACACTCAGAGATACCTACTTCGTCGGCCGCGACACGGACGTGAACCTCACCGAGGCAGACGAGATCTGCCAGGACATCTTCACGCTCCACGCGCACATGCATCACCGCCACCAATTCACCGACGGCGTGGACTGGACGCTCATCCTCTTCCAAGACATCGAATCCAACGTCTCCCTGAACTACCACTATCATCCCTATGTCCTGGCGATGGCCTTCCGACGCACGGGGGACGAGCGATACCTGACGCATTTGATCCGCCTGTTGCGCTCCTGGCTGGAGACCTCACCCGTGCCCGACCGCGGGCAGCCGTTATTGCAATGGCGCACCCTGGAGGCGGGGAACCGTTCCGGCCAGATGTGGCCGATGATTCTGATGGCCGTGGCAGACGAGCCGCGCTTCCAGCGAGAGTTGCTGTTCGACATGGCCCGATCCTACCTGGAGCACGGCCGTTACCTGCTGGCACACCAGGCGATGTTCGGAAACAACTGGTTCCAGGTGGAGAGCACCGGCCTGGGCGTGACAGCTCTCCTCTTCCCGGAGTTCAAAGAGTCCCAACGCTTCCTGCACTGCGCCCTGCGCCGGCTGGAGTGGATCAATCGGGTCTGCTTCCTTCCAGACGGTTTCCAGGCCGAGTGCTCCACCACCTACCACTGGTTCCCGCTGCGCGGCATTGCCTCGCTGTACGAGCTGGCGAAACTGACCGGATACGAGCTTCCTGATGATTTCGACGAGCTGGTGGAACGGGCCTTCAACGTCTATGTCGATATCGCCCAGCCGGACCTGAACATGCCCCTGCTAAACGACTGCAGCCCACGGCTGGTCTCGGTCGTCGAGCCGCTGGCGCTGGGCGCCAAACTGTTCCCAGAACGAGAGGACTTCCGCTACATGGCAACCCGTCGACGCGAGGGAAAGCCACCAGCTTATACCTCCATCGCTCATCCCCACGCGGGATACTACATCTCCCGCAGCGGGTGGGACGAAGACGCCCTATACACGATCTTCGACGCCGGCTATTACGGGCTGGGGCACCAGCATGAAGATAAGCTGAACTTCGTACTCTACGCCCAAGGGCGGCCGCTCATCTTCGACCCCAGCATCTACCAATACAAGCTCGACGCGTTCGAGCCATACTGGCGAGGCCCTCGCGGCCACAACGCCATCCTGGTGGACGGCAAGGGGCAGAACCGTCGGCTTCTCGACCACCCAGAGCCCAAGCCCGACCCGGACACCACCTGGATCACCGGCAGCCGATTCGACTTCGGGCTGGGATGGTACAAGGACGGCTTCGCCACGCGATCCGTAGGGCGCGCGCCTATAGAGGCAGATCGGACATCGCTGGACCGATCCATTCAGCACGCCCGGGCGCTCCTCACCATCAAGGGCGAATACGTGGTCCTGGTCGATTGGATCTTGGGCGACGGCGAGCACACAGTAGAGCAAGTGTTCCACCTGGCCCCCATCGTCGAGGCACAGCAGGCAGACGGCGTGCGTCCAGGGGCTATCATCCAGGAGGACAACGGGATCGTACGAAGCGCCGAGCCGGGGCTGGGCAACATCGCGCTGATTCCCGTCTCCTCAAAACGACCTGGCGTGCGCATTGAGACCGGACAAACCGACCCTGTACGAGGGTGGGCCGCGCTGTACGGGAAGCAGCCCGCACACGATGTGACCTACACGATCCGCACGATGCTACCGACGACCCTGCCGACCGTGTTGTGGCCCCAACCGCCAGGACGAGAGTCGCTTCCCCAGGTCACCCCTGTCACCGTAGAAGCGGAAGAGGGGCCCCCTCCCGTCGCGCTGCAAATTATAGCGGGAGAGACGACGGACCTGATCATTCTGGCCACCCAACCGACCTCGGTGGCTTGGAGCGAGGGCACGTTCACCGGGCAGATGCTCTGGGTACGCTACGATGCCTCCGGCGCGATCAAGCGCATCAACGCTGCGCGAGCCTCTCAACTCACCCTGGGCGGGGAAGTCATCCTGCCGCCGGGCAGAACACAAACACTGCTCGAGCAAACTCGCTAGTACGAACGAGCAAGCCTACTCATCACGCAGAAATCGGTGGCGCCCTCAAAAGCCTCGCGAGCCTTCAGGGAGCCACCGATTACCAATACCACACCACAACCCAAGAGGAAGAATGACTATGCCCTTAACACTTCACCCTGATGATCCCCGACTTACATGGCCGGGAGCTACCTCGCTGCAACACACCGACGAATGGACATCTCCCTGGCGCATCCCATACGAAGATCGCGAGTTGTTTCCACCTCAAGCTCTTCAGGAAAGAGCGGCCATGCCCGCCGGCGTCCGCCTGGCATTCTGCAGTGACACGCGCTTCGTAGCCGGCTCCATCGTACCGGAAGAGAACATCGCCCCCATTGACCTCTGCTGCGATGGGGAGCCCGTGGGCACAGTCGAGCTGACGGGAAAGGACCGATTCCAGTTCGACGATCTGCCCGCCGGAGAGAAGCTGATCGAGCTGTGGCTGCCCCAGGTCGGCAGGTTCCGGCTGCGCTCACTG
>JAGHDS010000280.1 GCA_021159845.1 Anaerolineae bacterium | reverse complement strand
CAGACCAAACCTGATCGACCAGGTCGTAGCAGAGCTGACCCAGGCCACCTTGAAGCCGCTCTCGGCCGATGATTTCGAGCGGTTGGAGAATCAGGAGATATTCCGGCTGCTCCAGATGCCCGGGACACCGGGTTCCTTACCTGTGAACGAGCTGGTTCCAGAACCCCTTCAGGCGCACTGGGACCGCCTGCGGCAGGCTGTGGCCGAGATGCCCAGTCTGTCGGTAGAACAGGCCGTGAGAGAGATCACGGAGGCTGTGCTGCGCCTCCGAGTAGAGCGTGTGCGGCGATCGTTGGAGGAGCTGAAGCAGCTCCTGGCGGAAGCGCAAGGGACCGAGGATCGAGAGGCGGTGCGTGATTACACTCAGCTCGTGCAAGAGCGCACCCGGGAGATTGGCCAACTCCAGCTCGTGCTGGCCCGGCGTGCCATGATCGGCTCCCGCGCCTGATTGGTATTGACAAGGCAATTCGCGCGGCCTTCCATCCCTTCCTTCCGTCGTCATCAATAGGTCCCGATTATCCTTTCCACGGAGAAGATATGGACGGCGAAGAAGCTATAGACCAGGGGACAGAGAGATTGCGGGATGGAGATACATCCAATTGGATAGAGACAGAATCTGTCAGCGATCCTGTCCGCATGTATCTACAAGAGATCGGGCGTCATTCACTCCTCACGCCCGAAGAGGAAGTCGCTCTCGCTCAGCGTATTCAACGTGGGAAGGAAGCGAAGCGCCGGCTGATGGAGGGCGCGCCGGCGGAGGAAAGCGATGCACTGCTAATGGACGTCTGGGATGCTCAGATCGCTCAGGACTGCCTCGCTCGAGCTAATCTGCGTCTCGTCGTGAGCGTGGCCCGACACTACACCGGGCGTGGCCTCTCGCTGATGGACCTCATCCAGGAGGGCAACATCGGCCTCTTGCGAGCGGTGGAGAAATTCGACTACCGGATGGGGTACAAGTTCAGCACGTACGCTACGTGGTGGATACGCCAGGCCATCAGCCGAGCCATCGCCGACCAGGCGCGCACGATTCGCATCCCCGTTCACATGATCGAGAGTATCAACCGCCAGGTGCGCGTGCAGCGCGAGCTGCAGCAAAAACTCGGCCGCGATCCCACGTGGGAGGAGATTGCCCTGGAGATGGGGCTGCTATCCCCCGAGGACAAAGAGCAGATACTGCAAGCGCGGGCGGCGTCCAAGCGCGCCGATGAGGCCGTCGAGCGTCGGTTACGGCGGGCTATCAACAAGGTTCGCAATATCACACAGGCAGCTTTGGAGCCGATCTCCCTGGAGACGCCTGTAGGGGCCGAGGGGGGAAGTCTATTGGGAGATTTCATCGAGGACGAGAGGGTTCCCGGCCCTGCTGATCAGACGTCCCTGCAATTGCTGAAAGAACAGATGGCCGACGTTCTCGGCGTGCTTTCGGAACGGGAGCGTAGAGTCTTGGAAATGCGCTTCGGCCTGGAGGATGGCAACAGCCATACCCTGGAGGAGGTAGGCCAGGCCTTTGGCGTCACGCGTGAACGTATCCGCCAGATCGAGGCACAAGCTTTACGCAAACTGCGCCGCCCCCTGCGCATGCGAAAACTACGCGACTACCTGGTGTAAACGGTGGAGGATCGATGAAACCTTCGTTACAAAGGAGACCCTCATGAAACAGAGCATCCATGTTGTGGTGTGGAATGAGTATCGCCATGAGCGTCGAAGCGAGGAGATCGCCAAGATCTACCCCAAAGGGATCCATGGCGCCATCGCCGATTATCTCCGCACGCTGCCTGGCATGAACGTGCGAACGGCGACACTCGATGAACCCGAGCACGGGTTGACGGAAGAGGTATTGGCCGAGACGGATGTGCTCATCTGGTGGGGGCACATGGCGCACGGAGAGGTTAGTGACACCGTTGTGGATAGAGTGCAAGCCAGCGTCCTGAACGGCATGGGACTGATTGTGCTACACTCGGCCCATTTCTCCAAGATCTTCAAGCGGCTGATGGGGACAACGTGCAATCTGAAGTGGCGCGAAGCCAACGAACGCGAACGTTTGTGGGTCGTCGATCCCAGTCACCCTATCGCCGAGGGGCTGGGGGAATACATCGAGATTCCTCACGCCGAAATGTATGGCGAGCGGTTCGATATCCCCCAGCCGGATCAACTCGTGTTCATCAGTTGGTTCCAGGGAGGCGAGGTGTTTCGGAGCGGTTGCTGTTTCTACCGAGGTCGTGGTAAAATCTTTTACTTCCGCCCGGGGCACGAGACGATTCCCATCTATCACCAGCCGGACGTGCTGCGGGTGATCGGCAATGCCGTACGGTGGGCCGCCTTACCACATGGTCCAACGCCGACTTTCGGCAACGTTAAGCCTTTGGAGGAGTTTTAGCGGTCAACACTGGCCGGGTCGTGGATGAGAGATAGCCTCTGGGCAGCCGGAGTAAAACCCTTCGGCTGCCCCATGACCCGAATCAGGTGGGTAAAGCCCATTAGGTTTACTGTAACTCGTCATCTTCGAAAGCATCTTAATAAGGGGGGAAGGGCCTGTCTTATCTCATCGTATATCGTACCCCCTCAGGTATTTTTCCTCAACTTCATATGTGCTGATCGTATCCGCTAAGATTCACCCGCTTCATTTGTGTGACAACGCCGTCAGCGGGAAATATTTTCCGCCTGGAGGCATCAAGTCCTCGCTTTGTACCTGATGCACTCCCCCTTCTAGGCTATCCGAGGGCCAGAACCTGTGGTCACCCGACCTGCTGTCAGGACTGGTAAGCGCGGGGGAAGGAACGCCACTGGCAAATCCTAGCAAGGCATCAGTTGTTTTTCCCTACCCTCCTCGAGGCCGAAACACGGTCAAGCTCAGTAAGTGCGCCGCGCTTGAAAGAATTCATTGTAGAACATAGGAGGCAGATAAGATGGCAAATGCGATACAGTCATCCACATCAGCAACCCGAGGGCTAGAAGGAGTCGTTGTCACAACGACACAACTCAGTAAAGTAGATGGCACAGCCGGCCGCCTGTACTACCGGGGTTATAGCATCGATCATCTGGCCAAGAATGCCTCTTTTGAGGAGGTGGCCTATCTGTTATGGGCCGGACACCTACCCAACGCCAGCGAGATCTCCAAGGTGCGTGAGGATCTGGTGGCCTGTCGGACAGCTCCATCCGGCCTCGTCGATGCGCTTCGCAAAGTTCCCCTCAATGCACCGCCCATGACCGCGTTGCGCTCTATAATCTCGCTGCTAGGCCATTACGACCCCGACGCCGAGGATAACGGCCCGGAAGCCAGTATGCGTAAGGCTTATCGCCTGACCAGCCAGATGGCTACCCTTGTCGCGGCCTTTGATCAGATACGCAAAGGGAAAGACCCTATCCCCCCGCGCCAAGATCTGAACCACGCGGCGAACTTCCTCTACATGCTGACCGGGGAAGAGCCATCGGACATTGCCAGCCGGGCGTTGGAGACTTACCTGATCCTATTGGCAGACCACGGCTTCAACGCCTCCACATTCGCCGCCCGGGTCACAGCGTCCACCCTGTCCGATATGCACTCCGCGATCGTGTCGGCGATCGGCACGCTGAAGGGGCCGCTGCATGGAGCAGCGAACCAGAGGGCATTGGAGCAATTCCTGGAGATCGGCGACGTGGAGAATGTAAAGCCGTGGTTCGAGAAGGCCAAGGCGGAGAAACGGCGGATTATGGGTGTTGGGCATCGCGTATACAAAGTCGTAGACCCGCGCGCTCGGTATTTGCGCCAGATGGCCTTACAGCTCAGCGGGACGACAGGGAACCCCCAGGTCTTGGACATCGCCTTGAAGCTGGAGGAAGTCGTCAGCGAAGACCCTTACTTCGTGGAGCGCAAGCTATACCCGAATGTTGATTATTACTCGGCCCCGGCCTTGTATATGCTCGGTATTGACGCTGATCTCTTCCCAACCCTATTCGCCATGAGCCGCGTCGTGGGATGGACGGCACACGTCATGGAACAGTGGGCGAACAACCGACTGATCCGACCACGCGCTCAATTCATCGGCGACCTGGACCTGCCCTGGGTTCCTCTGGAGGAGCGTCCCTAAGGCTGTCCTAAAAGGGCAGGCGTCACGTACGTACTCATGGAGTCAGAGGCAACCGAGTACAGGGTGAGCACTCGCCGCCGAGTAAAGAGAATGGTGAACATCCCCAAGTCGACGCTCTCATGGTTACTTGAGGAAGACAACCCATCCGCTCGCTTTTGGGCATTACGCACAGTGCTTGGACGCCCACCTCACGATGGTGAAGTGCGGCGAACACAAACGGCCATCCCCAATGTCCCTCCAGCGTTGGACATCCTCCATGCCCAGTGGCCGGAGGGGTACTGGGTAGCTCCGGGATTTGGGTACAGCCCGCGGTATCGAGCGACCGTCTGGCAACTTCTCTTCCTGGCCCAGTTGGGTGCTCCATCTACTGGGCCTATTTTGCGTGCATGCGAATACGTGCTTACACACGCGCAAGCGTCTGATGGACGTTTCGCCGCCGGTCGAGGGCGGCATAGTGCTCCGCTGTGTCTGAATGGGAATTTGCTCCGCGCATTGTGTTGGTTTGGGCTAAAAAGCGATCCCAGAGTGCAGGCGGCAGCCCGGGCGCTGGCGAGGCAGATCACGCACGCTCCAATGTGCTGCCGGTTCCCAGGGTGCGAATTCGCCCGAGGCGCGAGGCCGGGCGGCTTGTTGTGCATCTGGGGGATTACCAAGGCTGGCCTGGGGCTACTGGCCGTCGGCACTCAAGACAAGGAGATCGCTGCCGCGCTGCGTGCCGTCAGGAAGCTCCTGTGCGGAAGCGAGCCATCCCTCCTGGAGCCAGACGAAACGTGGTGGCAGTTCGGCTTCCCCCTGGGTGAGACCGGGGACGCTCTGGAGATCCTGCTATTGCTGCAGTCCCTCGGATGCCGCGACGACCCACGCGTGCAGGCGATTACACGCGCTGTGATGGCCAAGCGGGATGGGGACGGTCGGTGGGCGCTAGAACGTACCCTGCACCGTACGTGGGCTGACTTCGGACGCGTGGGTATGCTCAACAAATGGGTGACGCTCCGAGCCCTGTGGGCGCTCCGGCCGACAGCTTTTTCCACTTTATTCGGATGACGTGATACAATGGGGGCGCCTGTCACGTCCGAGTGTGGCAGGGATGCATTACATAGATGACGGGAGATCGCCGTGAGTAACCAGACTGAACCCCTATCACAACGCATCTCGAGGTTGCGAGACCACTTCCTGCAGCGCTTCGGCCGGAAGGCAGAAGTCATCGTGCGTGCTCCAGGCCGGGTGAACCTGATTGGGGAACACACCGACTATAACGATGGGTTCGTGCTCCCCATCGCCATTGACCGCAATGTGCTGCTCGCGGCCGCGCGACGGGATGACCATCGCGTGCATCTGGTCGCCGTGGACCTGGATGACGAGGATGAATTCGACGTCACAGCACCAACGCGCAGTGAGACGAAGGCATGGGCGAACTATCATCGCGGGGTGGCAGCCATGTTACAGCAGCGCGGGATCGATCTCACAGGGGCAGATGTGATGTTCAGCAGCAATGTGCCCATCGGTGCTGGTTTGAGCTCCTCCGCAGCGGTCGAGGTCGCGGCGGCCTTCGGGTTCCTGGCTATCAGCGATCAGGAGATGGACCGGGCGCAAATGGCTTTGGCGTGTCAGCAGGCCGAGCACGAGTACGCGGGTGTGCCCTGTGGAATCATGGATCAGTTCATCAGCGCGCTGGGACGGGCGGATAGCGCGTTGCTTCTCGACTGTCGGGACCTGAGCTACCGCCATGTGCCGGTGCCGGAGTCCGCGCGCATCGTAGTGGCCGATACGGGTGTGCGGCGGGCGCTGGCCGGCTCCGAGTATCGAGTGCGGCGCTCGCAGTGCGAGGAGGCGGTGCGACTTCTACAATCGGCCTTGCCAGGCATCCGGGCTCTACGCGATGTAAGCGAGGCCGAGCTTCAACAGTATGAGCATCTGCTTCCAGACCCTATTCGACGGCGGGCTCGCCACGTCGTCACGGAGAACCAACGTGTGCTGGACACCGTAGCTGCACTGGAGGCGGGCGACCTCCGGCGCGCGGGAGAGCTGCTGATCGCATCTCACCACAGTCTGCGGGATGACTACGAGGTCAGCAGCACGGAGCTGGATGCTATGGTAGAAGCAGCTCTGGCGGCGCCCGGGTGTTTCGGCTCACGCCTCACCGGGGCAGGCTTCGGTGGATGCACAGTCAGCCTTGTAGCTAACGAGGCCGTGAAGGATTTCGTGCGCTCCCTGGCGCAGACGTACCGGGAGCGCACAGGGCGGGATGCTACGGTGTATGTGACCCGGGCCGCGGACGGTGTGGGGCTGGTGGCGTAGTCCGGTTCCGACATCATCCTCCAAGCTTTTCATATCGGAGAACCCCGGCTTCTCGAGGAAGTCGGGGTTCTTTTACGCGTATCCTTTCCTGTAAGAGCGCGCCTGCTTGCCGGAAGCCTCAGATCATCTTCCCAGATACTTGCGGACGTTTCGCACGTGCTTCTCATACGTGCGCGCGAACACATGAGACCCATCGCCGCGAGCGACGAAGTAGAGGTAATCGCTTCGCTCTGGTACCAATACGGCCTTGATGGCATCCAGCCCTGGATTGCAGATGGGGCCTGGGGGAAGTCCCCTGTGCAAGTACGTATTGTAAGGGGAGTTGACCGCCGCGTACTCCTCCAACGACACTGGCGTTTTCCACCATCTCCCCGTCGCGGGCTGGTATCCCATCGCGTATTGCACGGTAGGGTCGGCCTCCAGTCGCATACCCTGGCGCAGCCGGTTGAGATATACTCCGGCGATCAATGGGCGCTCCTCCGGAAGCACAGCCTCTCGTTCGACGATGGAGGCCAGCGTCAGCACCTGGTGAGCGGTTAGCCCATCCGGGTACGGAGCGCCTGCCAGCAGAGGCCCTGCTCGTCGTTGGAAGTTATCCAACATTCGGCGGAGCAGATCTTCCGGCTGTGGCTTCTCGGGCAGCTCATAGGTATCCGGGAACAGGTATCCCTCCAGGGACGCACCTGGGGGCATATCGTCGAGAAAATCGTAGGTCCCCAATCGCAACGCGACAGTGGCTCCATCTTTGACCATTCGCAGGAAGGCGGTGCCATCCATAATCCCCATTCGCGTCAGCATCTCGGCGATTTGCTCCGCCCGCCACCCTTCTGGGATGGTGACGAGCGTCCCGGCCGCGTATCCGTGTTGTAATCGCAGAGCGATTTCCATCATGGACATCTTAGGGGAGAGTTCAAACTCGCCCGCCTGGATGTTGGTGTCCAGATGGCGGTAGCGTAGGTATCGACGGAACAGTGTGGCGTCTGTGATGAGCCCGGCGGCCTGTAGCCGGTTCGCAACCGAGGTTACCGGCTCGCCCGGCTCTATGATGAAGGATATCGGCGTGCCCTTCATGTCAGCGGGCTGAGTGAGCTTCTCATCGTTGGCGCGGATATAGACCGCCAGCGCCGCGTCGGATAACGTCCTGCTGGCTGCATCGGGCCGACAGGCACAAAGCCAGATTGAGGCCAGAAGGACCAGCGAGAGGAATAGGAATCGTGCTGCCGCGTGAGGGGATGAATCGCCCATGAAAGTGAAGTTACTCCATTGCTAATTGAACGAGCCGCTCACCATCGATGAGTTCAATGGGACGGCCGCGCGCCCATCGGCGCGCCTGGCGGGAGATATGTCCGGTGGTCACCAGGTAGCCGCGATCGGCTCCATCATGCATAATCACACCGAATAGATCGCGCACGATCGGCTCGCCCACGGTACCGCGATAGCGCTTGCATTGAACGACGCCGCGCTCGCCATCGCGGTAGACGAGGAGATCAATCCCATGATCGGCCGTGTCAGGCGTGTTGACCACGCGATAGCCGTGACGACGAAACAGCTCTCCCGTCCACTCCTCGAACTCGCTGGGGGTTAGCTGGAGGAGCTGGGCCAGTGTGCGAGCTTCCCGAAGCCTCTTCCTCCGCTGGCGTCGGAGCCACTCGGCCCGTCCCCACAGCCACCCCCATCCCCCAACTACAGCGAGGGTATGCACAGCCCACACATCCCACAGCCAGGCTGATGGGAGAAGATGAAAGACGAAATCCAGAGGACGCCGGCCTGTAATGATCCATGCGAGGGCAAAGGGCACATATAGGAAAACCCAGGCTACGGTAATGAGAACCAGATATCGCCTCCACCGCCTCCTCTTGCGGACGATGCGCTTTCTGCGTGCCGCGCGAGTGGCTGGAGGTTCATAATACGGCCCGAGTTCCAGGCGTGCCTGTTCCTCAGGATCAATGGCATCCGGGTCGTAATCGAGAAATGGTGGCAAAGGCTCGTTCGCGCCCACGATCCAATTACATGCCCGTGAATGAGATAACAACCGGCTGGCCTTGCAGCCAGGATAACCTGCTTCGCGCGCTATGTCAAGCTGGATGAGCCCGGCGGCGATATAAGATTAATTTGGTAATCTCTGCCGTAGCAGCGGGTAAGAAGATGAGCGGCAGTATCTCGAGCCACTGCTTCACTGATAACGGCCATGTGTTGAAGATCGGGTTCAAGAACGGTACATAAAGCACCAGGAGAAGCAAGGCCAGTGACGCCAGCACGGCATATTGCATGTACTTGTTGGAGAATATGCCGATGCGGTACAGAGGATAGCGTTCGGACCGGGTTGTGTAGGCTCGCAGGAGCTCCGAAAGTGTAAGTGTGGTGAAGGCCATGCTTTCGGCGATGTCCAGGGTAGCCGGGTTGAAGGGGTTCCCCAGCAGAAACGCTCCCAGTGTAGCTGTCATGATGGCTAAGCTCTGCACCACGATGCCGATGACCATGTCCCGGTTGATGACGGGTTCGTCCGGCGGCCGCGGCGGTTGCTCCATGATATCGGGATCACCCTTCTCCAGCCCCAGGGCCAGAGCTGGGGCGCCGTCGGTGAGCAGGTTGAGCCACAGAAGCTGAATGGCCGTGAGGGGCAGTGGCAGCCCGGCCAGGGTGGCTATGAAGATGATGAGGATCTCACCCACGTTGCAGGACAGCAGGTAATACACGAACTTGTGAATGTTGGAGTAGATGACGCGGCCTTCCTCCACCGCAGCGACGATGGAGGCGTAGTTATCGTCGGTGAGCACCATGTCGGCCGTCTCCTTGGCCACGTCGGTGCCGGTGATCCCCATAGCTATGCCGATATCCGCTCGCTTGAGCGCCGGAGCATCATTAACGCCATCGCCTGTCATGGCGGTGATGTGATTGCGGGCCTTGAGCGCATCGACAATGCGCACCTTGTGTTGCGGGGATGTCCTGGCGTACACGTCGATCTCATCGACGACGTTCACCAGGGTCTCGTCGGAGAGCTGGTCGAGTTCCGTGCCGGTGACCACGCGGCCATTGGGACGCAGCAGTCCGATCTCTCGGGCGATGGTTACGGCCGTCTCCGGGTAGTCGCCCGTGATCATCACCGTCTTGATCCCGGCTCTGCGGGCTGTCTCGATGGCCGGTTTTACTTCCGGTCGGGCGGGGTCTATCATCCCCACCAGCCCAATGAAGGTCAGATCGCGTTCCACTGCCTGGGCATCTGGCTCGTCCGGTACTTCATCCAGCTCACGATAAGCCACGGCAAGCATACGTAGCGCGTCGCTTGCCATTTCCCTGTTGACTTGGAGAAAGCGCTCCCGATCCGCGTCGGTCAGGGGAACTTCCTGGCCCTCATGATACCAACGCGTGCATTGATCGAGGACGAGGTCAGGAGCGCCCTTCACGAAGGCGATATACGTCGTGGCTTCGCGGTGATCACCAGCCAAAGAGGGGAAAACGCGCGCCATCTCGTCGTGGAGCTCTACCTCGTGGATGGTCGTCATGCGTTTGCGCTCGGACTCGAAGGGGATCTCCCCCACGCGAGGTGTTTCCTCCTCCATCGTGGGCTTCCACAGCCCGGCCTTGGCGGCCGCGACGACCAGGGCGCCTTCCGTCGGATCGCCGATCATGCGGTAGACGCGATGCCCATCCTGGGTACCGGAGGTCTCCAAATAGGCGTCGTTGCATAGCGCTGCGCCGCGCAACAGTAGTTGAATGGCGGGATAATCGCGCGGGTTGATCTCCCTGCCCTCGTGTAGGAATTTCCCCTCGGGAGTATATCCCTCACCCGTGACGGTAACCAGCATCTCGTCAGCGTAGAGGCGTACTACCGTCATCTCGTTCTGCGTTAGTGTTCCCGTCTTGTCCGAGCAGATAACGGTGGTCGACCCCAGCGCTTCCACGGCCGGCAGGCTGCGGATGAGCGCGTGGCGTCGGATCATGCGTTGCATACCCAGCGCCAGCGAGATGGTGACCACGGCGGGCAATCCTTCTGGCACGGCCGCGATCGCCAAGCTGACAGCGACGATGAACATTTCCAGCGGATCACCGCCACGCAGCCAGCCAATCCCGAAGACCAACGCACAGATGGCCAACGCTCCCCACCCTAGAGTCCTCCCCAACTGCTCCAGTTTCACCTGAAGCGGGGTGGGCTCGTTCCTCGTGGATTGGAGCATCCGGGCTATAAGGCCGATCTGGGTACGCATACCCGTATCCACAACGATCCCGCGGCCCCGACCGTAGGTGACGACCGTCGATGTGAATGCCGTGTTGCTGCGGTCCCCCAGAGGGATGTCACGGTCCAGTGTGACATCCGCCCGCTTGGAGACGGGCACGGACTCACCGGTGAGGGCGGACTCATCGATGCGCAGGTTGACGGCTTCGATCAGCCGAAGATCGGCAGGGACGTAGTTTCCCGTCTCCAGGAGAACGATGTCGCCCGGAACGACCTCACGGGCGGGGATGGTCGTCTGCCGGCCATCGCGGATGACATGGGCCTCAGGGGCGCTCATTTTCTTGAGCGCCGCCAATGCTTCCTCTGCCCGTGATTCCTGGATGATACCGAGGATGGCGTTGAGCAACACAATGGCCATGATCGCCCCAGCTTCGATGACATCCCCAAGAAGCAGAGAGATGATACTGGCAGCAACCAGCATGAGCATAAGGAAGTTATTGAACTGCTCCCAAAGGCGGGATAAGAATCCGGGGCGAGGCGCAGTTTGCAACTCATTCGGGCCATAAGTCTGGAGCCGGGCCGCGGCCTCCGCAGAGGAGAGCCCATTCTGATAATGGGTACGTAAGGCATCCGCCACCTCGGTGGCAGGCATGGTATGCCACTCCCCATCCTGGGTCGGATGGGAGGTTATATCGGATGAGTGACTCTGTACGTTTTGTCTCTGGATATTCAAAGATCCTTCCCCCGTGGTCTTGGTATCCACACGCATTATTGATTATATGACACAATCTCCCAGGAGGGTAATGAGCATTATCATGATGGCGAGACGGCATGGTGAGCAGGAAGTACCACCTCGATGACGGACTATCCCCTTGCCGATTCTGTTGGATGGGGGGAAGGGGCGCTTGTCGCTCACGATGGATCTGCCATTTCAGGTTGACACCCCTTTCGCGCACCTTTATAATCCCTTTAACAAGGTATTACCCCATAGGAGGACAAATCATGGAGCGCCCTTGGGAGTCTGTGTTGACGCTGAGCGTGGTTCATTTCATGGCTTTCCCGGAGTGCATGGGAGGAGAGGGCCCAATCGCTGAGACGTTAACGAAGCTGGCATTGGACGATTTCTTCGGCGCGGTCGAGATCACCTGGATCAAAGACGCAAAAGAGCGGGAGCAGGTGCGCCGGATCGCCGAGCAAAGCCGACTAAAACTGGGTTACGGGGCCCAGCCCACGCTGTTGACGCAAAAACTGAGCTTGAATGATTTGAATCCAGGCGGCCGCCGTCGGGCGATCGAGCACATGAAGGCTTGTATCGATGAGGCAGCGGAGCTTGGATGCCGTCGTGTGGCCTTCTTGACTGGCCCCGATCCCGGAGATGCTGATCGTGAGCGCGCCCTGGACTTGCTCGCTGATTCCGTGCGAGAGCTGTGCCGCTATGGGCAAGATAAGGGGATTGCTCTGACGTTGGAGACCTTCGATCGCGATGTGGATAAGAAGGCTTTGTTGGGACCATCCGACCTGGCAGCTCAGTTTGCAGCCCGCATCCGGGCCGATTTTCCCGATTTCGGCTTGCTGTACGACCTGAGTCACATGCCGCTGCTCAACGAGTCGCCGATTGAGGCGCTGTCAACGCTGCAGGAATATCTGGTACACATCCATGTGGGTAACTGTGTGAAAGTGCCCGGGCGGGAAGCCTATGGAGATCAGCATCCGCGCTTCGGCTTCCCCGGCGGAGAGAATGATGTGCCTGAGCTGGTAAAGTTCCTACAGGCCCTGTTCCAGATCGGATACCTGCGGCCCGGCGTTTCCGATGAGAAGCCGTGGGTCGGTTTTGAGGTGAAGCCGGCCGCGGGCGAGTCGTCGGACCTGATCCTGGCCAACACCAAGCGGGCCTGGCGACAAGCCTGGGCACGGATACAGGTATAACAGCCACAGGAGCCGACCGAAACCAAGGCCATATTTCTTCCCATGAACTGCCCTGAATTGAGCACTCGCGCGGGCGAGACCAGGACCTCGCTCGCGCGAGCTTGGATACTTTCGTCTCTCCTACTGGATCCCGCTGGCATCCGGTAGGCGGTGTGGGCCGGGGGCCCGGTGATGGACACCGGGAAGAGACCGGGCTTCTCCGAGAAGCCCGGTCTCTCTTACCGGGCTTCACCAACATTCGGCGGGCGATGTGGATGAAGGTGCTTTCGGTATCAGTCGTCTAGTCCCAGGTGCTTGGGCCGCGGACGGCCCACATTTCTCAGACCCCCTTCTCCCAGGCCTGGGAGAGGGGAGCTTGATTCGGCTCGTGGTAGCGGCACAGCTAATCTCTCTGACCCTAGCGGTGAACAGCTACGCCAGGATGTAACTGCTTCGAAAATAGAGTCGGTGAACGCTGATGACGCAGAAGAAGCCGATCTATGCAGATGAAAGGGCAAAATCTGGATGGTCCGTGAGGATCTGCGTGCATCAGCGTCATCTGCGTTCTTATGCTCATCGGTATCGACCGTCCATT
>JAGHDS010000060.1 GCA_021159845.1 Anaerolineae bacterium | reverse complement strand
TTGGGAAGTGCGTCGGCCAGGGATACTTCCATGTCCACGTGGTGTTGCTCTGCCAGCTTACGGGCCAGGTCTAGCACAGCGGGCAGTACCTGGCCCGGATCTGCCCAGGCGGTGCTCTGTGACTCCTGGATCCAGGCGAGTTCTTGCTGAAGGGCATCGAGGTCGGGTTGGGGTGATTCCTGTCTCCCCTCAGCCAGCGTATCCGCCAGGCTGAATTGCTGCCATAAGCGATCGGCCAGGGCCTCCTGGGCGGTGTTCTGCCACCGCCGCAGGTGACGGGTGGTGATGCCAAGCTGGTCTGCGACCTCCTTTGCGCTGAATTGCTCCACGTATCGGTAGAACAGGGGCTCGTAAATGCGCCATGCCGGGGACTGAGGGGGTTCGCCGGGCCGTGGTTTCAGGCTCTGGATCGCGTCGATCAGGGCGCGTTGAAGTGCTGTGGCCGCATCGAACCGGTCTGCTAAACCAAGGATTGTGGCCAATGGATTGCGACGCAGGCGATTGAGGTCATATAGGTGGTTGAGCGCGTCGCGCAGATATAGCAGAAACTGCTCTCGGGTTACCATGCGTGCTCCAATGTCCGGTTTGTGTCCGGGTCACTTCCGGGAACGGACCGAAGTGAAAAGAATTCTGTTGTATTATAAAGGTGGCATGCACTGGCTGCAAACCCTCTATTCCCACATGATCTGGCGATTCTGCATGATAGCTTGCATGTCCTTCACCTTGTTCTCTGGCTGTCGCATGGTAATTTTGTGATCCCTCATTCACTATGGTTAATCAAGGAGGAACACAGATGGAAGGTAAGAAAAGTCTGACTCGGCGTGAGTTTCTAAAGATGGCGTCGGCCATCTCGGCTGGTGCCGTGTTGGCCGCCTGTGCGCCGGCCGGCGGCGCACAGCAGCCTGCCCCATCGAAGGCTGAGGAGGCTCCCAAGGAAGCCCCCCAGAAACCCGTGACGGTGCGGTTGTGGGTCGCTTGGTCTAACATGGATAAGTTGTTCCAGAACGAAGTCTGGTATAAGATGCCCGAGTATGAAGAGATCTGTGGGAATATCAAGATCGAATACAAGGGCTCCACGGGCGATCAGTTCGTGATGACGGCGTTAGCCGCCGGGGATCCGCCTGAGGCGGCGTCCAACATCAGCTATGCTCAGTTCGCGATCAAAGGGGTCTTCCTGGATACGCAGCCATTGGTGGATGCCAGCAAGTATGTCCATGAGGAAGACTTCATCCCCGCGGTTTGGAACTTCTGCAAGTTCTGGCATTTCGATGGGTTGGTGGGTGTCCCCGCCTTTGAGAGCTTCCTGGACTACGGACTCAATTACAACACAGAGATGGTGCAGAAGGCGGGCCTTGATCCCGATAATCCCCCGCAGACCTTCGGCGAGGCGTTGGAGTGGCATAAAGCCCTGACGGTCAAGGATGATGCCGGCAACCTCAAGCAGTTTGGCCTGGATCCCTACGATGCTATGGGAGGCGACCCGGACGGCATGGAGGTAGCCTGCAACCACAAGTATTGGGATGATGAAACCGGCAAGTTCGATTTCACTCATGATCTCTTCGTGGAGTATTTCGATATCACGAAGAAGTTCTACGACGTCATGGGGCCGGATCAGATCGCGGGGTTGCGGCAGGCTGAGGGCATGGGCGGCTGGGGCGGCTCCTATAACGCCGAGGTCCAGGCGATGATCATCGAAGGGTACTGGCATCCCGGCGAGACCACCGTTCAGGCACCAGAGGTGGCCAAGAAGAATCGAGCCTCCTGGACGCTGGTGCTCGATGGGTTGAAGGGGCACAAAATTCAGGTGGCCGGGGGACATACGTTCGCCATCTTCAAAGACTCCAAACATCCGAAAGAGGCTTTCAAGCTGGCTGAGTTCTTCCTCACCGATGCGGCTTTGGATACCCTCTTCAAGCAGGTAGGATGGATCGTCGGCAAGAAGAGCTGGGTCGAGAAGATCGATCCTAATACGTACCCAGGCTTGGAGTTCTACTTCAAGAGCGCCAACGAAGCCACCGACTGGTACGAGTTGCGCCGCTTCCCGCTCCATGGCTTCCTCTGGGACCAACTGGCCGAGGTGCGCGAGATGATTTACCGTGGCAAGCTCACCCCACAGGAGGGGACCCAGGAGCTACAGAAGCGCATCGAGACGGAGTGGAAGAACCAGGGCCTACCTATGGTCTGACATCCGCCCGTGAGGCTTTTTACTATAGCGCTATTTGGATTACATTGGTGCCTGGCGCCAGGAGGCGTCGGGCACCAATGCTTTGATCCAGCCGTGCGGCGAGGAGGAATGTATGACTGTGTTCAATCGGAGGATTTGGCGACTATCGAAGGCTGAAACCCGGAACCAGATCACCGGCCTGCTATTCGTATCACCCTGGATCATCGGCTTTCTCTTATGGACGGCCTATCCTCTCGCATCCTCTTTCTTCTACAGCTTCACACATTACGATTTCATCACGCAGATGCGGTGGATCGGCTTCAGAAATTATGTGGAGATCTTTACAGACGATCCCAGGTTCTGGACCGTCGTTTATAACACCGTGTACTACGTTGGCATCAGCGTCCCGCTTGGCGTCGCCACAGCTTTCCTCATGGCCAACCTTCTCAATACGAGACTCGTAGGGCGCTCATTCTTCCGGGCCATCTTCTTCATCCCCTCCATCGTCCCGGCCGTGTGCTCCGCGATGGTGTGGTTGTTTATTTACAACAACCAATATGGGGTTATTAATAACTTCCTCAGAGCTATGGGACGTCCTATCATCCCGTTTCTATCCAGTGTAACGTGGTCCAAGCCAAGCCTCATCGTCATCTCCCTCTGGGGACAGGGCGCCGCGGTTGTGATCTTCCTGGCCTCCTTACAGGATGTGCCACGCTCCCTGTACGAGGCGGCGACGGTGGACGGTGCGAACGCCTGGCACCGCTTTTGGCATATCACTGTGCCGATGAGCAGCCCCATCATCCTCTACAACCTCGTGATGGGGTTGATCAGCGGCTTCCAAACATTCCTGATGCCTTACCTGCTGACGAACGGTGGGCCTATGGCCTCTACCGAGTTCTACGCCATGCACCTATGGCGGAATGCTTTTGAGCTCTTCCGAATGGGCAAAGCGTGTGCCCTGGCGTGGATCATGCTGATCACGGTCGTGCTACTAACATTGCTGATATTTAAAACCTCGGCAAGCTGGGTGTTTTATGGAGGCGAACGATGACGAACTTAGCCCGTGGCCTGGTGCGTCCTCGTCGTACCCACAAATGGACCTGGATGAGAATCTTCCTGGAATTCTTGAAGTACTTCATCGTTATCACGCTGGCGATCTCCTATGCCTTTCCCCTATATTGGATGATTAGTTCGGCTTTGAAGGACGATCCCCAGATCTACCGGGTGCCCCCAGTCCTCATCCCCCACCCCATGCATTGGAACAATTTTATCGATGCCTGGCGAGCGGACGAGTTCACGCTATATACGTTCAACTCGGTGTTCCGATACGCCTTGCCGAATACCGCATTTACGGTCATCTCCTCCGCCATCGTGGCCTACGGCTTCGCTCGGGTTCGATGGCATGGGCGCGACCAGCTATTCTTTCTATGCGTCTCAACGATGATGATCCCCTACACGGTGACAATGGTCCCCCTCTTCATCATCTTCAAGAAGCTGGGGTGGGTGGGCACCTACAACCCGATGGTCGTCCCAGCGCTTTTCGGAAATGCCTTCTTCATCTTCTTGCTCCGGCAGTTCTTCATGACTCTGCCGGAGGAGTTGTCCGATGCCGCCCGGGTGGACGGGGCCAGCGAGCTGGGCATCCTCTTCCGTATCATCTTACCCCTGTCCAAACCCGCATTAGCAGTCGTTGCCCTGTTCCAGTTCATGGGCACCTGGAATGATTATATCGGGCCGCTGATCTACATTAACAAATATGAGCTGTATCCTTTGGCGCTAGGGATTCAGAAGCTACGGACAGCGCTCTCGCAGGTGGGTAACGCACCAATGGCGTATCCATATCTGATGGCAGTGAGTACGATCGCCTCGGCCCCCATTATCATCCTCTTCTTCTTCGCCCAGCGTACGTTCATCGAGGGGATCTCACTAACGGGACTGAAGGGATGATATGGGCGATACCGCCCCATCCCCCAGGGCGGTACGTGTAGCAAAACGACAAGGAGGTTCCTAATCACCGTGGAGACACAGGCGAAGCTCTTCACGCTGTTTGCATCACCGGGCCCGGGGGTGGCTGCCGGCGTGCCCCCAAGCACGGTCGTGAGTAACGAGCAACTGGTGCATATTCTGGAGGAGCGTTGTGAGGGGGTGGAGTTCATCGTCAGGGATGTCCTCGACCTTCCCAGCGCTCTGTCGGTCATCCAGGAGTTGGAGGGTAGACGGGATGAGCTGGACGGCGTGCTCGTCATCGGCGCCACCCGGATCTATGATCTGTTGTTCACCGGCCTACCCACGATCGTCGTATACAACCTGTTCGAGTTCATGAACATTCCTTACGAGCTCTTCCGTGAACGCGGCAGGGTCCTCACGACAACCCTGGATCGGATCAACGTCACAGCTCCCGAGGTCGCGTCGGCGATGCTCGATGACCTGGTGGGCAAGGTCCATCTGATCAAGGTGATCAGGCAACTCAGAGAGTCGACCATCATCTCCGTGTCGCCATTTCCTCGGCTCCATGCCGTGGATTACCAGGGGGACCTGCGCGATCGCCTGTCGCGTGGCTACAACGAGACCTACATGGGTGCCCTGAAGGATCTCTTCGGGACGAGGATCGTTCGTCTCTCTCCGGAGGAGTTCTACGCGGCCGTCCGGGCGGTCGATATCCAGGAGGCCAGGCGGATTGCCCGGACGTGGATCGAGGAGGCCAGGGAGGTTAAGGATACGACGGAAGAGGAGATCGTCAAGGCCGCCCAGATGTACCTCGCACACGATGCCCTCCGGGAGAAATATGGTGCTGTGGCCGTATCGACGCATATGCGATCGCTGACGGGCAGCGGCAGGGTTGAGGACATGGCCTGGCCCGGCATAGGGATCATCGAGTTCCAGAAACGCGGCCTGGTGGGTGTCTGTCAGGATTACCCAAATATCGCCCTGACGCATATGCTTGCCCAGTTCCTCGTCGGCCGGCCGAGCATGCTCGGTGATCTCATGGTGGATACCTTCAATCGCGTGGACATCCTGTTGCACTGCGGAGCGCCGGTCAACCCGCACGGCGACGACCGGGTTCCGTATACGATCTGGTCTCACGCGGAGAGCCCTGTACGAGGCACGCTTAAGCCCGGTTCTGGCACGGGTG
The DNA here is from genome assembly GCA_021159845.1 of Anaerolineae bacterium. Taxonomy (GTDB): domain Bacteria; phylum Chloroflexota; class Anaerolineae; order DUEN01; family DUEN01; genus JAGHDS01. The sequence continues at coordinate 2,756 of JAGHDS010000060.1, read as the reverse complement.
TCCAGGTGGATCTCCCCGTGGGCGAGCCGGTCACGATATGGAAACTGGATGTGCTCAATAAACGGGTGTTGATCCATACTGGCGAGAGTGTGGACGGGCACTCCCTTTATAAACATCTGGATGAGCTGATGTGCAGGACGAAGCTGATCGCCCGGGTGGAGGCGGAGAAGGTGCAGAGCCATTTCTGCCCGAGCCGGTATGGGATCCACCGGGCGGCGACGTATGGCGATCTCCGGAGCAGAGTCAAGGAGTTCGCCGCGTTAGTCGGCATGGATGTAATCGAGGAGGACCGGTAGTGCGTCGTAGAGGTGTGTCGTATGTCTGAGCGGCGTCGGATGCCCGGTGGAAGGAATGGCAGCGGGCTTACTGCCTCCGACATCGCGAAGGACCTGCGAGCGTTGGGGCTCAAGCCTGGCGACGATGTCCTGGTTCACTCATCGCTTAGCAGCTTGGGCTGGGTAGAGGGCGGCGCGGAGACGGTCATCGATGCTCTCCTGGCGGCTGTGTCCCCGGGGGGCACTGTTCTGATGCCTGCCCTGACGGGATCCCCCGATGATGGCCCGGAGAATCCGCCGCGCGTGGATGTGCGCTCCACGCCATGCGCCGAGTGGATTGGACGCATTCCAGAGACCTTCCGGCGACGGCCGGAGGTGATTCGCAGTTTGCATCCGACTCACTCCGTCACGGCCATCGGCGCCCGCGCGAGGTGGTATACTACCGGACACGAGCTGTGCGATACACCGTGTGGCCCTGGCAGTCCTTACGTACGCCTGATGGATCATGGCGGTTATATCCTGTTGTTGGGCTGTACTCAGGAGAGCAACACCTCTCTACACGCGATCGAGGAGTTGGCGGGTGTGCCCTATCGGCTGCAGAGGAGGGAGACCGAAGCGATTGTGGTGGATGAGAGTGGCCGCGAGATCGTCGTCCGAGGTCGGCTTTCCTGGTGGGGGTGGAAGCGTCGGTTCTCACGCGTGGACGAGCCGCTCCGCCAGGCTGGTGCCATGCGGGAGGGTAAAGTTGGAAAGGCTCATGCCCGGCTGATCAGTGCCAGCGGCTTGAGGGACGTTGTCCTCCCCCTACTGAGCGCTGATCCCTTCTACCTGCTGACTGAGGAAGCCAGGGAAGCCTTCCTGCGACAGGTGGGCGATAGCAGGTAGTGCGGCAACTCACCTGGGTTGTAGATCGCCGGCGTGAAGATGTCGAAGAGGCGGAGTCGGGAGGCACTATGATCATCGATTCGCATGTTCACCTAAAGCATGGGGATAGACTGCGAACGGAATACACCGCTGAGGCCATCGTGCAAGTCATGGACGAGGTCGGGATCGACAAGTCCGTCGTATTCGCGATGTCCACCACTACGCAACACTCCATCGAGATGGCACAGGAGGCGGTTGAGCAATTCCCCGACAGGTTGATTCCCTACGTCTATGCCTTGCCCAGTTATGAATACCCCGCCCTGGAGCGGATCGAATGGGCGATCTCGGAACTGGGATTCAAGGGGATCAAGATCCACCTCGGGGAGTGCAGCCTGGCGGAATACGTGATCGATCCTGTTATCGACCTCGCTGGTAGACTGAAGGCCCCTTGCCTGATCGACTGCATGGGCCGATACGACATGATCGAGCGTATGGCGAAGGCTTTTCCCGATACGAAGCTGATCATCGCTCATATGGGCAGGTACCTCTGCACGGACGAGTCCCTGATCGATCGCTTCATCGACCTGGCTCAGGCGAACCCCAACATCTTCCTCGACGTGAGCGGGGTGGTCATATCCTGGAAGATCCAAGATGCCGTGCGTCGGCTGGGGGCCGGGCGTGTGATCTTCGGGACGGATGGCCCGCATAAAAAGCCCGACCTGGCGACTTATGCTCGCCTGGAGTTGGCGAAGGTTAAGATGTTAGATCTGAACCCAGCAGATGAGGAGATGGTCCTGGGGGGCGCGATTGCGCGGCTCCTGGGGATTTGATGGACGGTTTGGTCTCTCTCCTCTCCCTAACGTGGGAGGGGAGAGAGATTAAGATAATGCATGGTGCCCGCGTGGTGGCGTGTTGGCATCTATCGGAGGGGCTTTCCCCCGGCGGTTTGTAGCTCGATCTCCATCGCCTCACCCGCCACGGTGATGCACGGCAAGAGCCTCAGCCTCTGCGATGAGGTCGGGGCCCTCATTCTCTACACGGTGAACTCACTCCTGGTAAGTCGCGATAATGGCGTCGGTATGAGGTGCACGGCCGTGCGCTCTGCACTATCTTTGGGTGGCGGAAGGCAGTGCCTTCCGCCACCCAAAAGAGCAGGCACCTCTGTGGCTCCCCAAAACCTCTTCGGCAAAGAGTGAGGAGTAACTACAGCTCTATTTCTGTTGCCTCACCCGTCACGGTGAAGCTCCCGGTCAGCACGTTGCTCTCGCCGTCTCGTGTCCTTACGTCGGGTTGGTGCCCGCCGACCGCGACGCGAAACTCGCCCGGCTCGACGATGCGGCGGTTGTCGTCGCTGATCACGGACATCTGCACTGGTGCCAGGGAGAAGGTTACCGTCTTCGTCTCCCCGGGGGCCAGATGAACGCGGGTGAAGCCCTCCAGATGCCGGATCGGGACGGGGACGGATGCCTCCACGTCCGTCACGTAGAGTTGGACCACCTCATCGCCAGCCCGATCGCCGACATTGGTCACGTCTACAGTGATCTGCACGTTCTCACCCGGCCGGATGGCCTGCGGTTCGATCTTCAGGTTGCTGTACTCGAAGCGCGTGTAGCTCAG
>JAGHDS010000071.1 GCA_021159845.1 Anaerolineae bacterium | reverse complement strand
GGGCGTGTCCTTGACGGATAATGAACGTCTAGAGTTCTTGGGAGACGCCGTTTTGGACTTCCTGGTGGCGGAGTTTTTGTATCATCGGTTCCCGGAGCAGCCCGAAGGGCCGCTGACGAACATGCGAGCTGCTCTGGTGCGCCGTGACACGCTTGCCCGGTTCGCGCAGCGGATAGATTTGGGCCGGTTCCTGCTCATGGGGCACGGCGAGGAAGAGTCCGGCGGGCGGGGCCGCTCGGGAACGTTATGCGCTGCCTTCGAGGCATTGGTGGGGGCGCTTTATCTCGATCAGGGGTTGGAGGCGGTTGAGCGCTTTGTTCTCCCCTTCATGGAGCCGGAGCTGGACCGCGTACTGCAGGAGGCACTGAACAAGGACGCGAAGAGCCGCCTCCAGGAGTGGAGCCAGGCTCATTTCCAGGTTACGCCGCACTATCGCACCGTGGGTGAGCGCGGCCCCGATCATGCCAAGATATTCACCGTGCAGGCGCTGATCGATGACACTGTGTATGGGGAGGGAGAGGGCCATAGCAAGCAGGCCGCAGCTCAGGAGGCGGCGAAGGTCGCCTTGGAGAGGCTGATCCGTTTGCAATCGGAAGGCAAGCTTCTCACTCCTCGCTCCTCTTCTTGATCTGGACATGTCAGACGCTGAGGAGACGGTCCCTGTACATGTCAAGTCGTAGGGGGGATGAGGCATCATCGTTCAGATGTCCGGCGGCTAGATGGCGAGTAAGACGGAGTGACATCTCCGGTGTAACGGATAGGGTGTATGTACGATGAGTGAGAAGAAGTGGCGTATCCTCTATGTAGAAGATCAGGCCGAGATGATCGACCTCATGCGGGTGGTCGTGAGGAGTCGTCCGATTGAGGTCATTGGGGCGGCCAATGCGGCTGAGGCAATCCGGATATTGCATACGGAGCCCCCTGATCTGGTTTTGCTAGATATCATGTTGCCAGAGGTGGATGGGTGGGCCGTGCATCACGAGATTATCAATACCCCTGAATTGCGGGATATCCCCATTATCGTGATCACGGCTCGGGGTAGCCTGGAAGAGCAAGAGGAGGGGCTACGCATGCCCGGGGTGATGGATTACATCATCAAGCCCTTCTCTCCTGCCGAGTTGCTAGCCAGCGTGGATCGTATCCTACAACAACGGGAGAAGAGGCACCCGACAGCTGGTCCTGCTCCCGCTCATACAGGAGGGTAACTTATGGAGCGTGATGCTTTCAAAGTCGGGATTATCGGCGCCATCATAGGTGGTATACTGGGGCTGTTCTCCGCCGTCCCGTTGGTTGGATGTGTGGCGCTTCCGCTGGCTCTAGTCCTTTATGTGGCGATTGGTGTGTTCGCGGGGTTGCGTGTGCCACCCCCGCGCCAGGCTGGGCCTGGCGCGGGAGCCGGGGCGATTGCGGGGGTGATGGCTGGGCTGGGTTACGGGCTTGCCACTATGGTCGTGGAACCGTTGGTGTTCACCTTGATGGGAGGCGCTCAAGCGGCCGTGCGTGGCCTGCGTAGCCTGCCTCCGCAATTCCTGGACATGTATCGCCAGGCTGGGCTTGATCCGCAGATGTTCTTCTCGCTCCCTATGGTCACGTTGAGCGCAGGGCTGTGCTGTCTGAGCAGCATCGTCTTTGCTGCCATCCTGGGCGCGATCGGCGGCGCTATCGCGGCGGCGGCTTCCCGATAGTGGCGCCTTGTCCTGTCTTGGACTTTGGACAAAGATCTCTGGCGCTATACCAGAGGGAACTGCGAAGAACGCAAAGAGCGCTAAGATTCTTTGAAATTTTGGTGTTGAAAGACCTTTTTGAATCGCCTCTGCGTCCTTCGCGCCCTTTGCGGTTGGATAAGATCAGTAGCCTAAAGTTCAACCTGTCCTTTGCCCTCCGTTACTCGTCGCCCCCTTGTCCTTTCGCCTTTCACCTCCTCTCAAAGTGGGGAACAAGGAGTGCTCTGGCGTCGTCCACGATGTGAGTTGAGTACCGTTCCCTACATATGCTGAGGAGGTTTCACATGAGCACCCCACCCCGTTCCTCGCGATTGCGCTGGATCATCGCGGTGATGATCGTGTTCACCTTTGCCTGTGCGCCGGCCGGGATGGCGCCATCTCCCGCTGGGGAGTCAAATCGCGCCCCTGCGGCCACACCGATTGCCCCGGCGAAGGAGCTCGCCGCCGGGCCGTCGGTGTCCGTCGGTGGCACGACCCCGCCTAATGCCGAGCCTTACGATGCCACCTTCTTCAAGACCTACGGCGTGAACCCATTTATCGACACGGAGGACGAACATCTATCCACCTTCGGCATGGATGTGGACACGGCGTCCTACACCATCGTGCGTCGTTATATCACCGACGGGAACTTGCCTCCAGCGGAGGCCATCCGGGTGGAGGAGTTCGTCAATTACTTTAAGCACGATTACCCCGAGCCGGAGGAGGGGGCGTTTGCCATTCGGCTCGATGCAGCGCCGGCTCCCTTCCGTGGCGAGAGATATCGCCTGTTACGCATTGGGGTCCAGGGGCGTCATATCCCTGCCGAGGATCGCGAGGACGCCACCCTTATCTTCGTCATTGATGTGTCGGGCTCGATGGCCAGGGAGAACCGGCTGGGATTAGTCAAACGGGCGTTGCGTCTGCTGCTTGATGAATTGCGTCCCACCGACGATGTGGGGATCGTCGTCTACGGCTCGCAGGCCCGTGTGGTCTTGCAACCTACGCCGGCTTCGGATCGCAGCGCGATCATCGCGGCTATTGAATCACTGCGGTCGGGTGGATCGACCAATGCCGAGGAGGGGCTGCGATTGGGGTACCAGATGGCCACGCGCTCGTTGGAGGAGGAGCGCGGTCCCCGGATCACCCACCTGATTCTTTGCTCTGATGGTGTGGCGAACGTCGGGCGTACAGGCGCTGAGGGCATCCTGAAGGAGGTCCAGGACTATGTCGCTAATGGCATAACGCTCTCTACGGTGGGTTTTGGCATGGGCAATTACAACGATGTGCTTATGGAGCAATTGGCGGACAAGGGCAACGGTTCGTATGCTTACGTCGATACGCTGACGGAGGCCCGTCGCATTTTCGTGGAGAATTTGACGGGAACGCTCCAGCTCATTGCCCGGGACGCCAAGGTCCAGGTCGATTTCAACCCGGAGGTGGTGAGCCGATTCCGTTTGTTGGGGTATGAGAACCGACGCTTGAAGGCGGAGGAGTTCCGGGATGATACAGTGGATGCGGGTGAGGTAGGCGCGGGGCACAGCGTGACGGCCTTGTACGAGTTCAAGCTGCACGACGGGGCCGAGGGCCGCGTGGCTACCGTGTTCATACGGTACCAGGACCCGGATACAGGCGAAGTGACAGAAATCCAGCAATCGTTGGGGACCTCGGACATCCTGCCGACATTCGAGGAGGCCCCGCTCAGCTTCCAGTTGGATGCAGCTGTGGCCGAGTTCGCCGAGGTGCTGCGGAAGAGCTACTGGGCGCAGAATACTAGATTGAGGGATGTGCTGGCGCTGGCCCAGCGGGTAAGTGCGGCCATGCCGGACGATGCTGATGTGACGGAGCTCGTGTACCTGATCTCGCAGGCCAATCGGTTGATGGCGCAGGAATGAGAAACAGGTGCAAGAGCAAGTGCAGCTCCCCACTAGGTCTTACTGGCATCCGGTGAGCGATGTGGGTGAAGACACACTCAATACAAGCGCCTGGATCCAAGCGCTTTGGCCGCGGATGGCCTTCATCCCCCAGACCCCTACATTTCACTTTTCATTTGACATCCGCGCGCAGGCGTGATACCCTGCGCGCGGATTGATGCCTCGAAGAGATCGGTAGGAGGGGCGGCTTGGGTGTGCGGGAAGAGCTAAGGGGGTTACCTAGTGTTGATCGCCTGCTACAACTGCCAGATTTGGCTCAGGCCGTCAGCGAATGGGGACGAGAATTAGTAACCGACGCGGTCCGATCTGCCATCGACCGCGCCCGGCAGGCGATCCTGGCTGGGGAACCGTGCCCACCTCCGGAGTCGCTGGCCCAGAGTGCCCTGTCCGAACTAGAGAGAGTTACTCATCCTTCCTTACTGCCAGCCATTAACGCCACCGGCGTGATCATCCACACGAACCTGGGGCGAGCTCCGCTGAGCGCGGCCACCCAGGCGGCCATGACCGCCGTCGCGCGCGGGTACTCGAACCTGGAGTACGATCTGGATGCGGGCCATCGGGGTTCCCGCTATGACCACGCGATCACTTTGCTGTGTCGCCTCACGGGGGCCGAGGACGCCCTGGTAGTGAACAATAATGCCGGAGCTGTCCTGTTGACCCTGGCAGGCATCGCGGCTGGGCGAGAGGTTATCGTCTCCCGCGGACAGCTCGTGGAGATCGGCGGTGGATTCCGCATTCCCGAGGTCATGCAACAGAGCGGTGCCCGGCTTATAGAGGTGGGCACGACCAATCGAACCCATCTGCGGGACTACGAGGCCGCGATCGGCCCGGAGACAGCCGCCCTGTTGCGGGTGCACCAATCGAACTTTCGAATCATCGGCTTTACAACCAACGTGTCCCTGCCCGATCTGGTGGAGCTGGCCCGGGAGCACGATCTGCCCGTCATCGATGATTTGGGCAGTGGCACCCTGTTGGACACGACTGTGTACGGGCTGGCACCGGAGCCACGAGTCCAGGAAAGCCTGGCCGCGGGAGCAGATATCGTCACCTTCAGTGGGGATAAGCTGCTTGGCGGCCCCCAGGCTGGGATCATCGTGGGGCGTGCTTGCTGGGTGAGAAAGCTGCGGCGCCACCCAATGTTACGTGCCTTGCGTGTGGATAAAACGACCCTGGCCGGCCTGCAGGCGACGTTGCTACACTACCTTCGCGGCGAGGCGGAGCGGGAGATACCTGTGTGGCGTATGATCGCCACGCCGCCGGAGGCCCTGGCTGAGCGCGCCCAGCGGTGGGCACAGGCCCTGCGGTCGTCCGGCATCTCGGCATCAACTGTGCCCTCGGTCTCCGCTGTCGGTGGAGGATCATTGCCTGGGGAGACGTTGCCAACCACAGCTGTAGTGCTGGAGCCGGGGGCTTCAGCGGCTGCCGCATTGGGACGCGCCATGCGGGAAGGAGACCCACCGGTGGTCGCGCGCATCGCCGAAGGGCGCGTGTGGCTGGACCCGCGCACAGTCCACCCGGACGAGGAGGCCGATCTACTGCGCGTAGTGCAGGATGCTTGGGAGCGTCTTCATGGCTGATCAGAGCGGTGTCGTATTGCACGGGCGGGTGATCCGGCCCGGCCGCGCCGAGGGAATTGCCCTAGTCTCGCCCGAGCCGATTGGCTTCCTGGGCGGGGTAGACCCGGACACGGGCACTGTGATTGAGCCCGGGCACCCGCTACACGGTCAGAGCATCGCCGGACGCGTGCTCGTATTTCCCTTCGGCAAGGGAAGCACCGTTGGATCGTATACGATCCTGCGTCTGCGACACAGCGGCCACGCGCCGGTGGCGATCATTAATCGGGAAAGCGAGGCCATCGTGGCTGTGGGAGCCATCATCGCCGATATCCCCATGATCGATCAGATTGACATCGAACGCATTCGTACGGGTGACCGCGTACGCGTGGAGGATGGGGTAGTGACCGTCTGGCCTGCTGGGGGCGGATAAACGTGGGCGAGCTCGTGTTCGTGAAATTGGGCGGATCGTTGATCACGGACAAAACGCGGCCGTCTGTGGCTCGAACGGATGTGATTGCCCGGCTGGCTGGGGAGATTGCCCAGGTCCTGGCCGCGCGGCCGACGCTCCGGTTCGTGCTGGGGCATGGTAGTGGCTCCTTTGGACATGTGGTCGGGCGGCGGTACGGGACGCGAGATGGCGTGCGTGGGAGAGAGGGGTGGCGTGGCTTCGCCGAGACGGCCGCGGCCGCAGCACGCCTGAATCGTATCGTAGCCGATGCCATGCTGGCAGCCGGAATACCCACGTGGTCGATCCAGCCGTCCGCTACAGCGCGCTGTCATGATGGACAGTTGGTATCCCTGGATTGGCAGATGATCGAGCAAGCGTTATCTGTGGGCCTTGTGCCACTGATCTATGGAGATGTCGCTTTAGACGATGTGCGAGGGGGAACGATCATTTCGACAGAAGAGCTATTCGCCTTCCTGGCGCCGCTTCTGCGGCCGAGCCGCATTGTACTGGCTGGTGAGGTAGAAGGCGTTTTCACAGCCGACCCTCTGCGCGATCCGACAGCCCGTCGCGTACCGGTATTGACGCCACGAGACGTTGAGACAGGGCAGATCAAGCTGGCGGGTGCGAGTGGGATCGATGTCACGGGGGGCATGAGCAGTAAGGTAAGGATCATGACAAACCTGGTCCGGCGGATATCGGATATAGTAGTGTGGATTGTCAGCGGGCTACAGCCGGGCCACCTGACACGAGCGATAGCGGATCCGGAGCAGGCGATTGGCACCTGCATCCGCCACGCGGCGTGATCTCGGCCGGGCAGAGGCCAGAATCTGGCATCGGGTTGACCTCTGGACTTCTCCCCCCAGTCCGGTGTTCGCTGGAATTCCATGAGATAAGGCAAGAAAGGAAGGCCTGAAGTGAAACCAAGGAAGATCAACGATCGTGTTTACTGGATGGGAGCCATTGACTGGGACAGACGTCTGTTCGATTCCCTCATACCACTCCCGGATGGGACGAGTTACAATGCTTATCTTATCCAGGGAAGCGAGAAGACGGTCTTGCTGGATACCGTCGATCCCACCATGGTAGATGTCCTCCTATCCCAACTGGAAGGTGTGTCGCGGATTGATTACGTGATCGCCCACCACGCCGAACAAGACCACTCCGGGGCGATTCCCCACGTTCTCGAAAGATACGCCGGGGCAAAGGTGCTCACGACACCTAAGGGGAAGGGGATGCTGATGGATCTCCTTCACATCCCAGAAGGCCGGATCATCGCGGTTGAGGACGGAGAAACCCTGTCGCTCGGAGACAGGACTTTAGAGTTCATTTTTGCTCCGTGGGTGCACTGGCCGGAGACGATGGTTACCTACCTGCAAGAGGATCACATCCTCTTTAGTTGTGATCTCTTCGGGTCGCATCTGGCCACCTCCGATCTGTATGCCACCGATGAGGCTCGGGTGTATGAGGCTGCCAAGAGGTACTACGCGGAGATCATGATGCCCTTCCGCAAGGTCATCCAGAGGAATATGGAGAAGATCGGTGAGCGGGAGATCGCCCTGATAGCACCGAGCCACGGTCCCGTCTACAACCGCCCGAATTTCATCCTGGAAGCCTACGAGGATTGGATCTCGGACGAGCCCCGGAATGTCGTGGTCCTCCCTTACATCTCAATGCACGGCAGCACGCGGAAGATGGTAGAATACCTGGTCGGAGCTTTGGCCGAACAGGGGATCACGGTCTACCAGTTCGATTTGGCCGTGACCGATATCGGGAAGCTGGCAGCTGCCCTGGTGGACGCGGCCACGATCGTGGTCGGAACGCCTACCGTGCTCGGTGGGCCGCATCCCATCGTTGCCTACGCCGCCCTTCTGGCCAATGCCTTGCGACCTAAGTTGAAATTCGCCTCGGTGATTGGCTCCTACGGCTGGGGCGGCAAAGCAGTCGATCAGATCGCGGGCGCGATTTCCAGCCTGAAGGTGGAGATCCTGGAGCCGGTCCTTTGCAAGGGGCTTCCCCGGGAAGGCGACTTCGAGGCTCTGAACCGATTAGCCGCCACCATCGCGAGCAAACATCAGGAGCACAACCTCGCCTAGGAGGGCGAAAAGCTGCTTCCTCCCAGGTGGTTTCGGGTGGGAATGGCATGATGGCTATTCCCACCTCCTCATCGCAAGGATGTGGAGAATGGTGGAAGGGACCAAAAACTCCCTTTCACGCCATGGATGTTGCTACTTTCTATGCAGGACACACGGGCCACGCGCGTTAGTCACCCCGATGGACGATAGTTGTATCTCGCGGTTCGTGTGGCTATAATGGGGTCAATTGTTGCTCAGGGACACCCCGGTGTGCCTAGAGTCCCGATCACTTCACCATGCAAAGCGAGGGAGGCCGATGTCGCGTGTTTATCCCGCAGTGTGGGGTGATGGCCAACTGTTTGCCTTCTCAGGGTATGATGGGCGTGCGTCCTGGAGGGAGGGACTCGTCGCCAGCACGATCGCTGACCCTGTTGGGCTTCGGATACGGTATCCCGTCAAGGGGAAGCTGTGGTTCGATCTCTCCGGCGCCCATGTGACACCGCGAGTCGTTACCGGCGATGTACTGCGGCTACAAAGCCCGGCTGGTGAGATCGTATTGGCTATGGCGGACCAGCATACCATTGTGGGATACGCCCCAGTCTCTTTGGCCCCGCATCTGATCGTCCACGAGTCGGATGATTGGGGTATGGCCCTCGCGAAGATGCCCGGTGGGGATCGGATGCACCTGGCGCTTGTTTGCACGGCAAGTGGGGGGATCGTGGCTGCCCAGCAGGCTCAGGCGGCGCTGCGATGTGATGTGGGAGAGATTATCGGCAAACGGCTGGCCTTCCTGGAACGTTGTCCTGCACTCCCAGCCGATCTCCCTGATTCCTGGCGCATGACATTATCCAAAGCATGGTCGGTGCTGAAGACGAATGTATACAGCCCGGAGGGAACTATCCCCGTACGCTGGACCACACCCGATCGCTGGCCTCACCGCCACATGTGGCTATGGGATTCCGCTTTCCACGCCCTCGGATGGCGACATGCGGACCTGGACATGGCCTGGGAAGCGATAGAGGCCGTGCTCTCCCGGCAACGGGAAGATGGGTTTATCGCTCACATGATGAGCCCGGTTATCACATCGAATATCACACAGCCTCCCATCCTCTCATGGGCCACATGGAAGGTGTTCCGCCTCTCCCACGACCTGGATCGTCTGCACCGCTTTTATCCCGCGCTCTGCCGGTACCTGGAATGGGACCTCGTGCATCGCGTAACGGGGGAGGCGGGATTGCTGGCCTGGCACATCGAGGAGAATCCACTGAGCCGGAGTGGGGAGAGCGGCATGGACAATTCGCCACGATTCGATGAGGGCGGCCCCTGGGCGGCAGTGGACTTCAACGTCTACGCTGTTGTGGAGATGCAGTGCCTCTCATCGATCGCGCGGGCGTTGGGCAGGGAAAGTGAGGCCGAACGCTGGATGCAGCGGGGGAAACGCCTGGCAGCAGCCATTAACGACCGGCTGTGGAACGACGAGGAGGGTTTCTACTTCGATCGGCGAGTGGGTGGCGAGCTTTCCTCGGTGAAGGCCATATCCGGCTTCTTTCCTCTGTGGGCTGGGATTGCCACGGCTGAACAAGCTGGCCGGCTGGTCGCTCATCTTCAGGATCCCTCCGAGTTCTGGCCAACCGTCCCTGTGCCCACCGTTGCCCTGAACGATCCGACTCACAGTGAGGACATGTGGCGCGGCTCGACCTGGATCAACACGAACTATTTCATCATCCAGGGACTGCGACGATATGGCTATTCGGATCTGGCTGAGGAGCTACGGCAGCGCACACTGGCTGAGGTCGTGCGTTGGTATGAGAAGGCGGGATGTATTTATGAGTATTACGATTGTCTGGGGGAGAAGTTGCCCACGACGTTACTGCGGAAAGGTGCCGTTGGCAGCGCGGGCGGTGCTGGGTTTGGCGTGATCCAGGACTATGGTTGGAGTGCTGCGCTGTTTATTGATCTGATCATGAATATTGGAACCGAGTAGGACCCTGTAGCCTCGGTTAAACCCTTGGGGAGGAAGTCGGTCAGTATGCTTTCCCGCGTGACCAGTTGCGCGCTCATCGGCCTGGATGGAGCATTGGTTGAGGTGGAGGTCGATATCGCCTCTGGGTTGCCCGGGTTGACCATCGTCGGCCTGCCGGACACGGCCGTTAAGGAGTCCAGCGAACGGGTACGTGCTGCGATCCGCAACAGCGGGTTTCAGTGGCCTACTCGACGCATCACGGTCAACCTGGCTCCGGCAGATCTACGTAAGGAGGGCCCAGCCTACGATCTTCCCATCGCCGTCGGCATCCTGATTGCCACGGAGCAGGTTTGGGCCGACGCGGTGGAAGACGCGCTGGTGGTAGGGGAGCTCTCACTGGATGGCTCCGTACGGCATGTGAACGGCATTTTGCCCATGGCCGCTCTGGCTCGACAGCAGGGGATGAATCGCATGTTCGTGCCGGCCGTGGATGCACTGGAGGCTGCACTCGTGGGGGACATCAAGGTCATCCCGGTGGAAAGCCTCCCTCAGCTTGCAGCCCATCTACAAGGACTGCGCCGGATCGAACCTTACGAGAGTCAAGTCGATCCCGTCAGCGATGAGCCGCCACCCTACGCGGCGGACATGGCCGACATCAAAGGGCAAGAACACGTCAAGCGAGCGCTGGAAATCGCAGCCGCTGGTGGGCACAACGTGCTTATGACCGGCTCTCCAGGCTCCGGGAAGACGCTCCTGGCGCGATCGATGCCGTCCATCCTCCCGCGCATGACGACAGAAGAAGCGCTGGAGGTTACCAAGATCTACAGCGTGGCGGGGTTGTTGCCCCCCGATCAACCTTTGATCCGACATCGGCCGTTTCGGGCTCCTCATCACACCATCAGCCAGGCGGGATTAGTCGGCGGCGGACACTGGCCGCGGCCGGGGGAGATCAGTCTGGCCCACCGCGGGGTGCTCTTCCTGGACGAGCTGCCCGAGTTTGGCCAACGCGTGCTGGAGGTGCTGCGACAGCCTTTAGAAGATCGAGTGGTCACCATCGCGCGCAGCACGGGAACGTTGAGCTTCCCGGCCAATTTCATCCTCGTCGCAGCGATGAACCCCTGCCCCTGCGGCTGGTACGGCGATCCAGAACATGAGTGTACCTGCTCGCTGAGCGAGATCCGCCGCTACCAGAAGCGCATCTCCGGCCCGCTGCTAGACCGGATCGACATCCATGTCGATGTACCTCGGGTGCCGTTCGAGAAGCTCTCGGATGATCGGCGGGGAGAGCCGTCGGCCGTGATCCGTGAGCGGGTGGAGGCCGCACGAGAACGGCAACGCCAGCGATTCGCAGCATCCTCGGAAGGGGCAGACCATCAGACAAATTCGCGGTGCAACGCGGACATGGGGCCAGCCGAGATCCGGAAGTATTGTCAGGTTGATGAGGCGGGACGTCGCCTGCTGGGTTCGGCTATGCGTCAGTTGCACATGAGCGCCCGGGCCTATCACCGTATCCTCAAGCTAGCCCGCACCATCGCGGACCTGGCAGGCAGCGAGCGCATCGAGGTAACCCATATCGCCGAGGCGATCCAGTACCGGCCACGCCGGCAGGTGTGACCGGCCCCACAAACGCCAGGCCCCCTTGGGCTCTACGGTCATCCCTATCTCTCCAACGCCCCACAGTGAGCGGTCACCCGTTACTCTTCGTGTCGCCTTGGGCCTCGGCAGCCGCCTGCTTCGCCGCACAATAGGGGCAATACTTGGGATTTTCCAGTTTTTCCATCGCCTCCGTACACACGGCGAAGACTTCTACCCGGTCAAATAGCTTCCACTTCCGCACGACCGTCGCTTCCAGCGCCAGGTGCTGGCAGTTCGTCTCACGGAGGATCTCCGGTACCGGACACGTGTCGCACAGACTCCGCCGCCAGGGCCGGGATCGCGGATTGCGGGCGATCAGCCGGCATTCCTCCCATTCCTGGCCGCGAAAGTAGTCGTAATAATAGTAAGGGCAATTCACCGCTTTCGACTTGGCCATCAGCGAGTCACTCCATCAGGTAAAGGTCGATCGCGTCGTATCAGGTCCTCAAGCGATTCACGCTCCTGGATCACGTGGGCGTCTCCATCGACCAGCCAGAGGGCAGCCGGCCGTCGCGCCGCGTTGTAATTTGAGGCCATGCTGAGATGATAGGCGCCACTCACCGGCACCGCAAGTAAATCGCCGGGACGCACCGGCGGCAGTGAAATTTCCTGAATCAGAACATCGCCGCTCTCGCAATACGGCCCGGCTACAGCCACGACCTCCGTAGCCGGATCTCCCACGCGGTTGGCGACGACAGCCGTGTATTTCGCACCATACAGCGCCGGCCGCGGGTTATCGGCCAGCCCTCCGTCAATGAGGACGAAGGTCCGGTCAGACTGATGCTTGACGCCGCCCACCCGGTAGAGCGCTACCCCCGCTCGGGCGACCAGACTTCTGCCCGGCTCCAACACTAACCGCGGTATCTCCATCCCATGCCGCTGACATGCCACGACGGTCGCCTGGCTCACCGCGGCGACGTAGGGTTCCACCGGCGCGGGTGACATCTCTGGCGTGTAAGGGACCCCCCAGCCGCCGCCGGGGCTTAGCTCATGTAGGACGAAGCCGAGGTCCCGCAGCGCCGCGGCGAGGTCGATCAGCACTTGAGCCGCCCGGGCCACAGGCATCGCCTCGAACAGTTGAGATCCCAAATGCGCGTGGAGCCCGACCAAGCGCAGGTGGGGGGAGCGCAGGATGCGACGAGCTACCCGCATGGCCGTGTCTTCCGCCAACGGAACGCCGAACTTCGTATCCGCGCGGCCGGTGACGACGTAATCGTGCGTGTGTACGTCGATCCCCGGCGCGACCCGCAGCCAGACGGTGACTTCCTCCCCGCGCGCCGCCGCGAGCCGTTCCAGGCGATCCACCTCAGCCTCGTGATCAAGCACGACGCGCCCGACGCCCACCTCCAATGCCATCGCGAGCTCGGCATCCGCCTTATTGTTTCCGTGGAAGTGAATGCGCTGCGGCGGGAATCCGGCTTGGGTGCCGATAAACAGCTCCCCGCCCGAGACGACATCCAGTCCCAGGCCGCGGGTGGAAGCCCACTGAGCCATCGCGGTGCACCAGAACGCCTTGGCCGCGTAGGTGATCTCCCACGAGCCAGGGTAATGCGCCTCCAGGGCGGCCTCGTAGCGGCTGACCGCATCATTCATGGTGGCAACATCGTAGACGTATAACGGCGTTCCGAACCGGTCGGCCAGCGCGACCAGATCACAGCCGCCTATATACAAGCGTCCGTCCACACCCGTCGCGGTGATCGGCAGGACGTGATGGAGCCGAGAGGTGTTACTCATCACCTGTCCCTCGCGCAGCGCGCCGGAACGCACGAGCCATCTGGAAAAAGGTGTAGGCCACCATAGCCAGGAAGAGAGCCCCAATCACTCTCTCCTGGAAGGCCACAAGGACCAGGCCGATGGAGAGCAGCAAACCGAGCATCCCAACAATCAGGAGGAGGATGGGAGCCGCTCGATACAGCTCTCCCTCCTTTAACATTGTGATGATCTCCCCGAAGCCGATCTCATAGCCGCCGGTAGCACCAATGGCTTTCCCGCGGAAAGCTGAACGCTCGAACAGCGCCCCTTCCTCCTCGTCCTCCGCCATGAGCCTGCGCGCTACCTCGTCGTCCCTTTGCCAACTGGCCCGGCCAGCCATGATCCACACAAAGCCGATCACAAGCATCAGGCCCGAGGAGACAGCCGCGATGATGGAAGCGATCTGAAAACTGGTCATGTGGATATCCTCCTGCCCTCCCTCATACGACCACCAGAGCGATGCCAGCCAGTGTGATGACAGCTCCCACGATGGCATTGAGACTGGGGGTCTCATGAAGTAACAACATGCCCAATATCACGCCACCAGTTACCTCCTGCGTGGCAATCAGATTAACGTAGGTAGCATGTGTGCGGCGGAGCGCCGCGTTGTACAAGGTGTGTCCCAGCGCGGAGGGGAGCACTCCGAGCGATAGGAGTGCGCCGATCTGTCGCCACCCGTACCCGTTGGGTGTAAATGCTACCATCGCAGCGGGGAGAGTCCAAAGCGCGGCCAATCCATATACGGTGCCCGCATACGTGAAGAGAGGATATCGCGCTCGCTGGGACCTGCCTGCCACGGAGTAAAGACCATACATGATCGCCGATCCCACCGCCAACAGATCTCCCAGGATCATGTGGCGACTCAGGTACGGTTCCAACCCGGTCAGGACAGCCACACCGATGACTGCGATGAGAGTGCCCGCCCATTTGCGTCGCGGGATGGGCTCGTGCAGGAGCCAGGCCGAGGCAATGGTGACGAAGATCGGGGATGTGTACACTAATGACAACGAGTGGGCAATGGTCGTGAGGCTGAGCGATGCGATATAACATAAAAAGTGTAGTGCGGCTACCAGGCCAAACCCCAGGAAACGACACAGATCGGTGCGGTCAGGCCCTACGGGATAGTGACGCAGTCGTCCGGTTCCCATAATGGCCAGGGCGGCTATGCCCAGGCGCCAAGCGGTAATCTCGTAGGGGG
>JAGHDS010000410.1 GCA_021159845.1 Anaerolineae bacterium | reverse complement strand
CTGTATTGAGTGTGTCTTCACCCACATCGCTCACCGGATGCCAATAAGTTCTAGTAGGGAACGGTGAACAGTTACGCTATTCCTTCACGTTGACCATCTCCCTGCCCGGTGTTATCATCTCTTTGCATTCTCCGAGCGAAACAGGCAGGTGTTATGGCCAAAGTCACGCCCATGCTTCGCCAATACCGGGAGATCAAGGCGCGCTTCCCGGACGCCCTGGTCATGTTCCGGCTGGGCGACTTCTACGAAATGTTCGATGAGGACGCTAAGGTCGCGGCTCGTGAGCTAGATCTGGTCCTCACCTCCCGGTCTTTCTCCAAGGAAGTCCGCCTGCCCATGTGCGGCGTGCCTCACCACTCGGTGACCGGCTACATTGCCCGGCTGATCGAACGCGGTTACAAGATCGCCCTGGTGGAGCAGCTCGAGGACGCCCGCCGGGTTAAACGGCTGGTGCGACGAGACGTCGTGCGGGTCATTACGCCTGGCACCGTGGTCGAGGACGTGTTGCTACAGGAGAAGGCTAACAACTACCTGGCTGCGGTGATCCGGGATGATCGCGGGCGGGAGAGCTATGGGCTGGCGGCGCTGGACCTCTCGACGGGGGAGTTCATCACCACGCAACTGGACGGCGACGACGCCTTCGGGGCGCTTCAGGAGGAGCTGGCCCGCCTGGCGCCGGCCGAGATCGTCCTCCCCGCCGCGTTGGCATCCGACGAGGCGTTCACTGCCCGGCTGCGAGCCCTGGGCCCCGCCCGGCTCTCCCCTCTGGCCGACGAACGATGCATGCCGGACGCCGGCCGTCAGACCCTGCTTGACCATTTCGGCGTCGCCTCGTTGGAGGGATATGGCTGCGATGATCTGCCACTGGCCCAGGCAGCCGCGGGCGCCATCATCGCCTACCTGCGCGACAGCCAGCTAGGAGACATCCCCATTACCGGCGCGCTCTCCGGCGGCACCGGCCTGGCCCACATCGCCGAGCTGCGCACCTACCGCCCCGGCGAGCACATGACCCTGGACTCGGTCACCCGCCGCAACCTGGAGCTCACGCTCAACCTGCGGGACGGCTCCTCGCGCGGCTCCCTCTTCAGCGTGCTCGATCATACGCTCACCGCCATGGGCGCCCGGCTGCTACGCCGGTGGATCACCCAGCCGCTACTGGACGTAGACCGCATCCGGGAGCGACTGGACGCGGTGGAGACGTTGGTGAACGACGCCCTGCTGCGTCACGACCTGCGCGCCGCCCTGGACGGCCTGCACGATGTGGAGCGCCTGGCCGGCCGCGTCGGCTTCGGGTCCGCCAACGCGCGGGACCTGATGGCGTTGCGCCGGGCCCTGGAGCGCATCCCGATCATTCGCCGCCATCTGGGGCGAGCAGAGGCGGCACGACTGCGTACCCTTCGGGATGAGCTGGACGAGCTTCAGGACGTCGCCCAACTGATCGGCAAGTCGATCGTGGACAGGCCGCCCATCCTGGTCCGCGATGGCGGCCTCATTCGCGATGGCTTCGACCCCGATCTGGACGCGCTACGCCAGCACGTGGAGGAGGCTGAGACCTGGTTGGCGGAGCTGGAGGCGCAGGAACGAGAGCGCACCGGCATTAAGACCCTGCGCATCCGGTACAACGACGTCTTCGGCTTCTTCATCGAGGTGCCGCGCAGCCGCGCCAATGAGGTCCCCCCCGAATACGAGCGCAAGGCGACCATCACTCACGCTGAGCGCTTCGTCACGCCCACGCTCAAGGCCCGGGAGGCGGACATCCTGCTGACCCGCGATCGGATCAAGGATCGGGAGTACGATCTGTTCATCCAGGTGCGCGGGGAGGTGGCAAGACATACCGCCCGGCTGATCCACTCCGCCCGCATCCTGGCCGAGCTGGATGTGCTTGCCGCGCTGGCCGAGGCCGCCGCGCGCGGCAATTACGTGAAGCCCACCGTGGATGACGGCGACATCATCGACATCCGCGAGGGACGCCATCCGGTCGTCGAGCACCTGCTCCCGGACGGCGAGCGTTTCGTGCCTAACGACCTGCATCTGGACGAGAACCAGCGGATGATCATCCTCACCGGTCCCAACATGAGCGGCAAATCGGTCTACATCCGACAGGCCGCCCTCATCGTCCTGATGGCTCAGATCGGATCCTTCGTCCCCGCGCGAAGTGCCCACATCGGCGTCGTGGATCGCATCTTCGCCCGCGTGGGCGCGACCGACGACATCGCCCAGGGCCGATCGACGTTCCTGGTGGAAATGGCCGAGACCGCGGCTATCCTGCGGCATGCCACGCCGCACTCGCTCATCATCCTGGACGAGGTAGGACGCGGCACGTCCACCTACGACGGCATGAGCTTGGCCTGGGCTGTGGTAGAGGATATCCACAACACACTGGGCGCCCGCTGCCTCTTCGCCACCCACTATCACGAGCTGACGGCGCTGGCCGATCATCTGCCCGCTGTGCGTAACTACTCGATGGCCGTGGCCGAGCAGGGCGATGGGATCGTGTTCCTGCGGCGGGTGGTGCCCGGTGGAGCGAAGCGCTCCTTCGGGATCCACGTCGCCAGGCTGGCGGGGCTGCCCGAACGCGTCGTTCAGCGGGCCGCAGAGGTACTGGCGACGTTAGAGGGAGACGAGGCGGCAAAGCAGCAAGATGATCAG
Organism: Anaerolineae bacterium; assembly: GCA_021159845.1. Taxonomy (GTDB): domain Bacteria; phylum Chloroflexota; class Anaerolineae; order DUEN01; family DUEN01; genus JAGHDS01. The sequence goes on along the minus strand of JAGHDS010000410.1, from coordinate 2,547 downwards.
GCAACGAGGCAACAAGGCGGTAAGGAATTGAAAGTCGGGGAGGCAGATGAAAGAGGGGAGGGGAGTTGGCCGGAGAGCTATGCTATCCGAGAGGCTTCTCCCAATTATAATCCGACGGTCACTCCCTCGGGCGAACTCATCACCTCGTTGCCCCATTCCCTCGGTGCCACCGTCCCGCTTGAGACGATCGTTGCCACGGTGCAGGAGCTATACCAGGCGGACATCGCTAATCTGACGCCCGTGCAGGCATTGGTTCTGCTCAACGAGCTCCAACAGCGCCTGCGCGGCCAAACCGGGTAGGGCGGGTAGGGGGCGGGTCTGAGACCCGCCCCCTACTACCTCACGTGTGAGGGCCTGAGATCATGAGCAAGATCACAGCGGGGAAATGGGCCGAATATCGCGAGGGAGCTCGACGGCGTTGGGCTCAGCGGCAACGAGCCCTCGCCAAACGACGTGAGCGTGCTATGGCCGTCGCCCGCAAGGCGGCGGAGATGTTAAAGGAGGAATTTGGCGCCACCAAGGTGGTATTATTCGGCTCCCTAGCCCGTGGTGGCCCTTTCGACATGCATTCCGACGTGGATCTAGCCGCGTGGGGCCTCGATCCACGCGAGTACTATCGCGTGGTCTCCCTTCTTTTGGATATCGATCCGGGGATTGAGGTTGACTTGGTTATGGGAGAGGAAGTATCACCTTCTCTACGATCCACCATCGAGCAGGAAGGCGTGTCCCTATGAGATAGAGTTGAACAGACATCAGACTGGATTTTGGCCTTTTCCTTTGATGGCCCAGATACACGGCTTTCTTTGCAGTACTACTCTGTATCTTGTGCGGGTAGCGGAGGGCATTGCCCTCCGCTACCCGAAAGGCCAAACTTGAGACATCAAATTGCTCCCGGAGTTCTGGGGACACAAGTATGGAGTTGAGGTCTGGCGTGGGTATACGTGACCACACGACGCCAGTGCACCATTATATCTTACCGAGTGTACAGAGCAGATCGAGAACGAAAAGCTGAGGTTAATAAGGAGGTATCGTGACACTTCGCTACGCGCTGACCTACGACACTTACAAGTATCGATCCGACGTTCCCACATCGCTGAGCTGGGATCGCCATGCTTTCTCCCTGCAGGCATTGCGCAATGAGACCGTGGCCTGCCAACTGGTGATCCAGCCCGGGGAGACGGTGCTCGCCACCTGGGGCACTGCCCCGCTGCTGCACTGGACGCCCACGCCTCGCCTGCGCGTGGCCGTGGGCCCGCTCACCGGCCCGGACGGGAGCACATGGCCGGACGCGGTGACGACCTATTGGGTGGGATTGGTCCCGGCGGACACCGGGAAGCTCCTGATCGCCGACCCGCTCCTGCACCAGGAGAGCATCGAGGTGCCCGCGGGGATGCCCCAGGCGCTCTGGCTCAGCTTCCGCCTCCCGGCCGACGCGCCCGCCGGCCGCTACACCCTCCCCATCACTTTGCTGCGGGCGGAGGACTTCGAGGATGAGGAGGTGGTGGGTCGGGCGGAGGTGACGCTGAACCTCGTCCCGCTGGCGTTGCCCGAGCCGCGAGAGTTTCGCCATCATCTGGACCTGTGGCAACACCCTACCGGCGTCGCACGCGGCCATCGCGTGCCCCTCTGGTCCGAGGCGCATTGGGAGTTGATCGAACGCTACGCCGTAGAGCTGGCTCGCCTGGGCCAGAAGGCGATCACCATTATCGCCTCCGACAGCCCGTGGGCGGGGCAGAATTGTCGGCGCGATACGGATTATCCCTCGAACCTGCACGAGTACAACATCGTGGGAATCTATCGTCGCCCGGATGGTACGCTGCACTTCGACTTCTCGCGCCTCGATCGCTATGTGGAGACGTACATGCGCCTGGGAGTCGATCGGGAGATCGAGGTGCTTGGGCTGCTGGCCGCGTGGGGTGACGAGTTTGGCCGTCCCCTGATCGATCACCCGGACAACATCCGGCTGGCCTGCTACGACGAGGATAGCGGCCGCATCACATGGCTACGCCATCAGGACGAACTGCGCCAGTACCTGAGTGCCCTGGGCGACCACCTGAAGGCCCGCGGCTGGTGGGAGATCACCCGCTTCACCGCGGATGAGCCCAGCGACGTGGCGCTGTTCCGCCGGCGAGTGGACTTCTTGCATGAGGTCCTGCCGGGCGCCAAGATCAAGATCCCCTTCTATCATATGGAATTCATGGACGAGTTCCTGAACGACGTGGCCGACTGGGTGCCCGTGTTACACGGCATGGGCGGGCAGGCCGAGGCCAGCCAGCGGCTGCAGAGGATCGTCCAGGAACGAGGCGACAGGTTCTGCTGGTATGTCTGTTGCGTGCCTGAGCGGCCGAACAATTTCGTCACTTCCCCCTCCATCGAGGGGCGCGTGCAGGGCTGGTTCACAGCCTGGCAGAAACTGGACGGCTTCCTGCGCTGGGCGTTCACCTGCTGGCCCGCGGACCCGTGGGGACGCCCCGGCTTCCGCTTCCCGCAATGGCACATGGGTGACATGCTTTTCGTCTATCCCGGATACGACGGTCGGCCGGTACG